>NZ_JBGLYK010000075.1:0-23649 GCF_047304025.1 Pseudomonas sp. Pseusp97
GCCACCTGGAGGCCCTGGCCCTGGCCGGGCACGAAGGCCGCCTGGGCGCGCTGGTGCTGGTGGGCGACAGTGCCGAGTTGCACCGCCAGGCCCGGCGCCTGAGCCATATCGGCCGCCTGCCCATCCTCGGTTGCCTGGACCTGCCGGTCCGCGGACACGATCTGGCGGAAATCCTCGGCCGCTACCCACAACAGCCCCGTCGCAAGCCGCGCGTATTGCCCTCGCAGGAGGAACTGCAGGCGGCGCTGGCAGCCGGGCAGTTGCAGGCGCGCTTCCAGCCGATTCTGCAACTTCCCGGTGGTCACCCCTGCGCCGTTGAGTTGGGCGCGGTGTGGTGCCATCCCCAGTACGGCGAACTTGCCAGCGGCGAATTCCTGCCGGCGATGGTCGCCTACGATCTCATCGACGCGCTTTTCGACACCCTGCTCGAACAGGGCCTGGACTGCCTGGGCACCCTCGGGGCCCGGCAGCGCGGCCTGCGTCTGGCCTGCAAGCTGCAAGCCTCGCAGCTTAACGCCGGGGACTTCGTCGAGCGCCTGCTGGCACGGCTCAATCGCCACTCGACGAGCCCCGAGCGGCTGATCTTCGAGCTGGGCGAAAACGGCCTGCTGGATCTTCCCAGCACTGCCCTGGAACAACTCAACCGCCTGCGCGCCCTGGGCTGCGGGCTGAGCGTCGACCAGTTCGGCTCCGGTTTCTCCTCGCTGCAGCTGCTCTGCCGACGCCCCTTCCAGCAGCTCAGGCTGGCCCCCGAACTGCTCTGCGAGCTCGACACCCCCGCTGGCTGCGCACTGATCACCGGCACCCTGGCACTGGCCCGTTCGCTGAACATGCAAGTCGTGGTCAGCGGGGTGAGCCGGCCGGCGCAACACGACGCGCTGGTGAAAATCGGTTGCTCGCGCGCGCAGGGTCCGTACTATGCGACGGCCATGGATGCAGCAGCGTTCCGCGACTGGCTGGGGGCTTATTGAGGAAAGGCCGATAACGCCTAACCTGATCATGAGCGCCAGCCGGCGCTACCTGGCGAGCTGATGCAAGAGGTGAAAATGTTCAGAGTTCTGGTCGTGGATGACCATCCCTTCATTCGCGCCGGCGTGAAGCTGGTGCTGAACCAGGAAGGCTTCGAGGTAGTCGGCGAGGCGGACAATGGAATTGACGCGGTGCAAATGGCCCGCGATCTGTTACCGGACCTGATCGTCCTGGACATCGCCATCCCCCGCCTGGATGGCCTGGAGGTCATCGGCAGGCTCAACGGCGCGGCCAGCGCGATCAAGGTGCTGATACTGACCTCGCAGTCCGCCGAGTACTTCTCCCATCGCTGCATGAAGGCCGGCGCCACCGGGTTCGTCTCCAAGGCCGGTGACCTGGGCGAGCTGGCCAAGGCGGCCCGCGCGGTGATGGAGGGGTACAGCTATTTCCCGAGCATTTCCGTCAGCTCGGTGCGCCGCACCGACATGGATGCCAGCGAAAGCGAACGCATCGCCCTGCTCTCCGATCGCGAATTGCTGATCCTCCAGCAGCTGGCGCGCGGCTTCACCAACAAGGAGATCGGCGACGCCATGCTGCTGAGCAACAAGACCATCAGCACCTACAAGGCGCGCATGATCGAAAAGCTCAACGTCAAGACGCTGGTCGACCTGGCCGACCTGGCGCGACGCCACGGGCTGGTCTGATCGCCCATGACTTCACTGCTGAAACCGCTGCGGGTCCTCGCTGGATGCCTGCTGATACTGGCCTGCATGCAGGCCAACGGCGAGGAGGAACTGCGCCTGTTCGGTCGCTCCGTGGTGGATGGCTACCAGGTCGAGCTGAAGGAGGAGGACTGGCGCTGGCTGCGCCACAAGCGCGTGCTGAAGCTGGGCATCTCGGTGCCCGACTATCCGCCCTTCGATGTGTTGAACAACGGCCGTGACTACGAAGGCATCAGCGCCGATTACGCCCAACTGGTCGGCGAGCTGCTCAACGTGCAGATCCAACTGCAGGCCTTCGATAACCGCGACGCCGCGCTGGCCGCGCTGAAGGAGCAGCGCATCGATCTGCTGGCCACCGCCAACGAATACGACACCGCCGCCGGGGTCCGCCTCTCCGAACCCTATGCCACCGACCAGCCGGTGCTGGCCGCGCGCCTGGGCGACGATGCCGCGCAGGACCCGCAACTGGATGGCCTGCGGCTGGCGATGGCCTATCACTACCTGTCCGAAGCGGCGGTACGCGCGCAGTACCCCAAGGCCAAACTGCAACTCTATCCCTCGACCCTGGCAGCGATGGGCGCGGTGGCCTTCGAGCAGGCTGATGTCTACCTGGGCGACGCCGTCGCCACCCACTACCTGATCAACCGCAGCTACCTGAACAACATGCAGCTGGTGAATTTCGCGCGCATCGACGCCGCGCCGTTCGCCTTTGCCCTGGCCGACGCCAACGAGCCGCTCAAGCGCGCGGTGGATGCAGCCCTGGCGGCCATCCCCGACCGGGAGAGAATGGCCATCCTGCAACGCTGGGACGCCGACGAGGTGGACCTGCCCGGCGGCCCGCTGCAACTGACACGCGCCGAACAGCGCTGGGTGGACGAACACCCGAGGGTGAAGGTAGTGATCAACGAGAACTTCCTGCCCTTCACCTTTCTCGACGAGCGCGGCCGCCTGCGCGGCGTCAGCGCCGACGTGCTGGAAAAGGTCAGCCAGCGCACCGGCCTGCGCTTCGACGTGTCTCGTGTGGGCCCGGTGAAGGAGATGATCGAGCAAGTCACCCGGGGTGACGCCGATATGCTCGCGGCCTTCACCCCCAGCGTGCACCGCGAGGGCCAGCTGAGCTTCACCCGTCCCTACTTCGTCACTTCCTTTGTATTGGTCAGCCGCGACGACGGCAGCAAGCCGCCAACCCTCGACGACTTCGCCGGCAAGACAATCGCCCTGGTGAGCGGCAACTACCTGCGCGAACACCTCGGTCAACACTATCCGGGTATCCGCCTGCTCGATGCCAACAGCGCTTCCGAGGCCATGGACATGGTCGCCCGTGGCCGCGCAGACGGCGCCATCAACTCGCTGATCAGTGCCCGCTATCTGATCACCCGGCAGTACGCCGGCAAACTGCGCATCACCTCCACCGCAGGCCCCGCGCCGGCCCAGGTTGCCTTCGCCACAGCACGCGGCTCACTGGAGCTGCAATCCATCCTGGACAAGGCGCTGCTGAGCATCCCGCCCTCGGAAATGGCCGCCCTCACCCGCCGCTGGCGAGGCGAAGTGGTGGTCGGCGACAGCTACTGGGCGCGCTATGGCAGCCTGATCGTCCAGGCCTTCGCCATCGCTGCCTTGGCGCTGGGCCTGGCTCTTGCCTGGGTATACTGGCTGCGCCGGCAGATCCGCCGCCGCGAGGCCGCCGAGCGCGCCCTGAGCGACCAGATGGAATTCATGCGCGTGCTGATCGACGGTACCCCGCATCCAATCTACGTACGCGACCGCCAGGGCCGGCTGATGACCTGCAACGCCAGCTACCTGGACCTGCTCGGCCTGCGCCGCGAAGACGTGCTCGGCAAGCGGGTCACCGAAGGCGCGCTGGTCTCCGCCGAGGAGGCCCGGGACTACGCCGCCAACTACCAGCGGGTGATGGCCAGCGGCGAGCCGGAAATCGGCGACCACCGCCTGACCCTGCCCGGCGGCGAAGTGCTGACCATCTATCACTGGGTGCTGCCCTACCGGGGCAGCGACGGCACCGTGGAGGGCATGATCGGCGGCTGGCTGGACATCAGCGAGCGCCAGCGCCTGCTCGACGCCCAGCAGGACGCCCGCGATGCGGCGGAGAGCGCCAACCGCGCGAAGACCACCTTCCTCGCCACCATGAGCCATGAAATCCGCACCCCGATGAACGCCATCATCGGCATGCTGGAACTGGCGCAGAAGAAGTCCGAACAGGGCATCATCGACCGCTTCGCCCTTGAGGTGGCCTCCAACTCCGCGCGCGGCCTGCTTGACCTGATCGGCGACATCCTCGACATCGCCCGCATCGAGTCGGGCAAGCTCAGCCTCAACCCCGAGCGCGCCAACCTGCGCAGCCTCACTGAATCCACCCTGCGGGTCTTCGAAGGGCTGGCGCGGCAGAAGCGCATCGGCCTGCACCTCGACTGCACTGGCGACACCGCCAGCGACGTCCAGGTCGACCCGCTGCGCTTCCGCCAGGTGCTCTCCAACCTGATCGGCAATGCCATCAAGTTCACCGACCAGGGCGAAGTTCGGGTGATCTACCGCGCCCACGCCCAAGGCGACACGCTGGTCGCCCACGTGGAGATCATCGACAGTGGCCAGGGCATCGCCGCCGAGGACCTGCCGCGCCTGTTCGCGCCCTTCTCCCAGGCGCGCAATTCGCAGTCGAGGCAGGGCGGAACCGGCCTGGGGCTGGCAATAAGCCGCACCCTGTGCGAGATGATGGGCGGCAACCTGGAGCTCGCCAGCGAACTGGGTGTCGGCACCCGCGTGGTGATTGACCTGCGCCTGCCCTTGCTCGATAGCTCCACTCCCAGCGCGCGTCCGGAAGAACCGCCGGCGGAGCCCGCAGGGCCATCGCTGCATGTGCTGGTGGTAGACGACTACCCGGCCAACCGCCTGCTGCTCGCCCAGCAGCTGGGCTACCTCGGCCACCAGGTCCGCGATGCCGAGGATGGCGCCCACGGCCTGCGTGCGTGGCGCCAGGGGCGCTTCGACGTGGTGATCACCGACTGCAACATGCCGATCCTCAACGGCTACGACCTCACCCGCGCGATCCGCCAGCAGGAACAGGACGAAGGCCGCGAGCGCTGCGTGGTCCTCGGCTTCACCGCCAACGCCCTGCCAGAGGAACGCCAGCGCTGCCTGGATGCCGGCATGGACGACTGCCTGTTCAAGCCCATCACCCTCGATGACGTACGCCGGCGGTTGGCCGGCATCGCCCCGCAGTCAGCCGTCAGCTCCTGCGCAGGCACTTTCGACCTGCCCTACCTGCAGCAACTGGCCCGTGGTGACGAGCAGGTGCTGCGCGGCCTGCTGGGCGACCTCGCCCGCAGCATGGCCGAGGACCGCGAGCGCCTCTCGGATCTGCCCATCGGCGGCGGCGATCGTGAACTGGCCGAACTTGCCCACCGCATCAAGGGCGGTGCCCGCCTGGCTCGAGCGGCGCAGCTGCAACGGGCGTGCGAAGCGCTCGAAGTCCTGTGCAAGGCCAACGCGCCGGCCGACGAACTCGGCGCCGCCGTCGCCGCCGTGCGCTCGGCACTGGATGAACTGACGCAAGAGTTGGACGCGCAGCTGGCTTGAGTCCCGGCATACGCCTGCCCTGACGAGACGCGCCGGGAGGGATTTCGCGGACAAGGTCCGCTCCTACCGTCGTCCCCGACGCTCGCGGAGGAGCGGACTCCATCCCCGATCCGGCCGCTAGGCCGGCGACAGGCTCAACACCGCCACCAGGCCAGACTCTTCCCGGCGCAAATGCTGGGAAATTTCCTACAAACCAGCGCTCGCCGGACTACAGGCCCGCTGTAGGACCTCCAGCGAAGATAACCCCATCACAGCGACCCGGAGCCGCATCGGCGGAAGCAGGGAAGCGTGATGGAACCTGAATCTTCGACTGGAGCCTTTCCATGAAACTCAACGCTTTCATCTGTGCAGCCGGCCTCGCTTCCGTGGGCGCCGCGTCTTTGGCCAACGCCGCTGACGGCACCATCAACTTCAACGGCGAACTGGTCGCCCAGACCTGCACCATCGCGGTCAACGGCGTCGCCACCCCGGCCGTCGCCACTGTCACCCTGCCGACCGTATCCACCGGCCTGCTGGACGCCGCCGCCAAGTCCACCGGCCGCACCGGCTTCAATATCCAGCTCAGCGCCTGCTCGGGTACCGCCACCACCGCGGCGGCCTTCTTCGAAGCCGGCGCCAGCGTCGATCCGGTCAGCGGCTACCTGCGCAACACCGGCGGCACCGCCACCCTGGTCAACCTGCGTCTGATCGACCAGGCCAACGGCAACGTGATCCAGGCCGGCAACACCAACCAGCTGACCGCCAATACCCGCAACACCATCGACGCCAGCGGCAACGCCAACCTGCCGTATGCCGTCGAGTACGTGGCGATGGGCACCGCCACCGCCGGCACCGTGACCAGCTCGGTGACCTACTCGATCGATTACGAGTAAGGGCCGCTGCCGACACGCTCCTTGTTCCGGGTGTCGCGGCCAAGGCGACACCCCTTTTCAAAAGAGGTACTCAGTATGTTCCGACGCACTCCCCTGCGCCGCCTGGTCTGGGCGGGCGCCATGCTCCTGGCCTGCCAGCAAGCCATGGCCGGCATCGTCATCACTGGGACCCGGGTCATCTACCCGGAGGGCCAAAAGGAAGTCAGCGTAAAGCTCAACAACAACGGCAACCTGCCGGCCCTGGTACAGGCCTGGACCGACGCGGGTGACGCCAAGGCCAGCCCCACCGATGCGAAGACGCCCTTCGTGCTTTCGCCGCCGGTGTTCCGTGTCGATCCGTCCAAGGGCCAGACCCTGCGCCTGATGCGCAAGGGTGGTGACATGCCCGCCGGCCGTGAGTCGGTGTACTACCTCAACGTGCTGGAAATCCCGCCGAAGGCGCAGCAGCAAAGTGACGCGAACACCCTGCAGATGGCCTTCCGCTCGCGGATCAAGATCTTCTATCGCCCGGCCGGCCTCGCCGGCAAGCCGGACGAAGCCCCTGCGCAACTGCGCTGGACCCTCGTGCCCGGCAAGGACGGCAAGGGCTACGCGCTGCTGGCCAGCAACCCCAGCCGTTACCACGTTTCCCAGGTCGGCCTGAGCCTGGTCGCAGGCGGCAAGCGCTACGCCGCCGAAGACGGCATGATCGGCCCCGACGACACCCGCCAGTTCGCCCTCCACGGCCTGAGCGGCAAGCCCGGCGCCGGCGCCAAGGTCGAGTTCGAGGCGATCAACGACTACGGCGCCCTGAATCCGGTCAGCTCGCCCCTCGCCTTCTGAGTCAACCACCCTTCTCCAGCCCTTCAGAGGTCAGCATGAAGCGCATCGTCCGCCCCGGCCACGGCCAGGGGGCTCACCCTCGCTTTGCCTTGAATCCGCTCGCCGCCCTGGTCATGGGGTTCGCCCTGGCGACCTCCGCCGGCGCCGAAGAAGGCAGCGAAGTGATGTTCAACGATGCCTTCCTGCCGGCTGGCTCGCAGTCCCTGGACCTCACCCGCTACGAGAAGGGCAACCCGGTCGAGGCCGGCGTATACCGGGCAGACGTGGCGCTCAACGGCAACCTGGTCAGCCGCCAGGACATCCGCATCCAGGCCGGCAAGGGCGGCAGCAATCCCTACGTCTGCGTCGACCGCAAGCTGCTGGACCTGATGGGCGTGGATCAGGGCAGGCTCGACCCGGTCCAGGGCAAGCGCCTGGCCGCCGGTGGCGACTGCCTGCGCATCGAGCAGTTGATCGAAGGCGCCAGCGCCACCTTCAATCCCAACGACCAGCGCCTGGACCTGAGCATTCCCCAGGCGGCGCTCAAGCGTACCGCGCGTGGTCACGTAAGCCCTGAGCTATGGGACCGTGGCGTCACCGCCGGGATGCTCGGCTACAACCTCAACGCCAACCGCAACAAGACCGATGCCGGCAACTTCGACTCCGCCTACCTGGGCCTGAACGCCGGGCTCAACCTGGGAGACTGGCGCCTGCGCCACGACGCTTCGGCCACCTGGCAATCCATGGGCGGCCAGGACTACCAGAGCATCAATACCTACGCCCAGCGCGACGTCACCGCGCTGCGCAGCCAGTTGACCCTGGGCGATGCCAACACCAACGGCGAGCTGTTCGACAGCCTCGCCTACCGTGGCGCGCAGCTGGCCAGCGACGACCGCATGCTGCCCGAGTCGCAGCGCGGCTACGCACCGGTGATCCGTGGCATCGCCCGCACCAGCGCGCGGGTGGACGTACGCCAGAACGGCAACCTGCTCTACGAAACCACCGTGGCGCCGGGCGAGTTCGTCATCGACGACCTCTACCCCACCGGCTACGGCGGCGACCTGCAGGTGACGGTGCACGAAGCCGACGGCAGCACCCAGAGCTTCCTCGTGCCCTACGCCTCGGTCAGCCAGCTGCTGCGCCCCGGCACCACGCGCTACAGCGTCACCGCCGGGGAAACCCGCAACGACTTCGTGAACAAGCAGGCCACGTTGCTGCAAGGCACCGTGCAACGCGGCCTCAGCAACAACCTGACCGGTTACGGCGGCCTGCAGGGCAGCGACGACTACATGGCGGTGATGACCGGCGCGGCCTTCGGCACGCCCATCGGCGCCCTCGCGCTGGACCTCACCCAGGCCCGGGCCGACCTGCCCAGCGGCCAGCAGAACGGCCAGAGCCTGCGGGTGACCTACAACAAGAACATCCTCAGCACCGGCAGCAACTTCGCCCTGGCGGCGTACCGTTTCTCCACCGAGGGCTATCTGGATTTCGCCAATGCCCTGCAGATCGGCGACGCCGAGCGCGCCGGGCTGGACACCGCCAACTACGGCCGCCCGCGCAGCCGCCTGTCGCTGACCGCCAACCAGAGCCTGGGCGGCTACGGCCAGCTCTCGCTCAGCGGTTTCACCCAGAACTACTGGAACCTGCCCGGCAGCGACGTGCAGTACCAGGCCTATTACTCCAACCAGTGGCGCGACGTCACCTTCAGCCTCAGCGCCAACCGTGCCCGCGCGGGTCTGGGCGACATGCAGACCACCTACCTGCTCAGCGCCAGCATGCCGCTGGAGTTCGGCAACCGCCGCGCACAGATTTCCACCCGCGTGAGCCGTGATACCGAAGGCAAGTACAGCGAACAGGCCTCGCTCGCCGGCACCTCCGGGGCGACCAGCCAGCTCAGCTATGGCGTCACCGTGGGACACGACGGCGCCAGCGCGTCCAACAACACCTCGCTGAACGCCCAGTACATCGGTGCGAAGGCCATGGTCGGCGGCTCCGTCAGCCAGGGCGAGGGCTACCAGAGCAGCTCGCTGAACCTCTCCGGCTCGGCCATCGCCCATGCGGGAGGGGTGACCCTGACGCCCTACCAGGGCGAAACCATGGCCCTGGTCGGCGCCGAGGGCGCGGCCGGGGCCAAGGTGGTCGGCTATCCCGGCCTGGAACTGGATGGTAACGGCTACGCAGTGGTGCCTTACATGCGCCCCTACGAGCTCAACGAAGTGGCCATCGACCCCAACGGCACCTCGCTGGACCTGGAACTGCAGGAAACCAGCCAGCAGACCGCCCCGCGCGCCGGCGCCGTGGTGCTGCTCAAGTACGCCGCCACCAGCGGCCAGGCCGTGCTGCTGCGCGTGACCCAGCCCGATGGCAACCCGGTGCCCTTCGGCGCCACCGTCACCGACGCTGACGGCGCCTCGGTCGGCGTGGTCGGCCAGGACGGGCAGGTCTATGCGCGGGTCAAGGAAGGTATGCACACGCTGACGATCGGCTGGGGCGAAGAATCCGGCCAGCAGTGCAGTGTGCAGTGGAGCGAGGGGCAGGATGAGGCGGCTTGCAGGTCGTGAGATCGAGCCGAGCAGGTGGTGCCTGCCACCGCCAGTGCCGCCCCGAATCGCTGTCGATCGCTGGGAAACTTCCTACAAGCGACGAAGAAGCGCCCTTCAGGCCCTGAAAGAGCGAGTCCGCAGAATTCTTTATCAGCGGCTGAAAGAAACCGCCCAGTACAGGAGCGGCGACAGACAAAGCTGTCCTCTACCAATCCAGCAACATTTTTAACCGAGCGAACGAGAACGAATGCTCGCGGAGGTCAAAGCATGAAGATTCATCGCACCATCCAGCGCTCGCTGTTCGGCTCCGCGCTGCTGCTGGGCAGCTCGTCTGCCTGGGCTATTACCTGTGATTTCGAAAATGGAATTCCTACCCCGCTAATTCAGACCATGAATCTGCAGGGTGGAACCATTTCGGTCGGACGCGACCAGCCGATTGGAGCAATCCTCCATCGGCAGACATTCCGCGCCTCGGCGCCAATGGTGATTATCTGCACTTCGGGAGCGGTGCCCTTTCAGCGCAAGATGGACCTTTTTTCGGTACCACCGTTAGTGCCCGGAATGTCCAACTTTCAAGGAAAAGTCTACGAAACGAATGTACCGGGTATCGGAGTTGCCGTTTGGAACGCTGGGACGGGGATGCCCTTCCAAAACTCGTGGAACAATTGTGGTGGAGGTACCGCAAACTGTCGGTGGACTCTAAACGCCTCCCTGTATTTCGATGTTTCACTGATAAAAACCGGCCCCATCTCTGGCGGCCTCGTTCAAGGCAGCGCATTACCCGGAATGACGCAGTCATTCGTCAGCGAAAACACCGTGACCTTCCAGCGGATCACCTTGGCAGGCTCCATCAATGTCGTAGTCCCAACCTGCACCACACCCGACGTCAACGTGCCGCTGGGCTCGCACATGGTCCATGACCTCCAGGGCACCAATAGCGGGACAGCCTGGCGTGACTTCGACATTCGCCTGAACAACTGCCCGGCGATCAGTGGCTACTTCAACGGCAGCGACGCCACCACTCCGGTGTGGTACAGCGACGGCACACGTGAAGTGGGGACCCGCAGCAACCATGCGGTCAATTTCCAGCTCAATCCCCAGTCGGGCAGCATCGATCCAGCCAGGGGCATCGCCCGGCTCACCGCCAGCCGTCCCGGCACCGCGCCCGCGGCGACCGGTATCGGCGTACAGATCGCGAACCGTTCCAACCAGCCGACTCCCCTGGGCAGCTTCAACCCTGGGACGACGCTGCGCGCCGGCCAGGCCGGCGGGCAAAACCTCAGCATTCCCCTGCGCGCCCGCTACATCCAGGTCGCCGATAAGGTAACGCCGGGGCCGGCCAACGCCGCCGTGGAGTTCGTGCTGCAGTACCACTGACAGCAGGAAATTTCCTACAAACTCTCAGGAAATGGACTCCAAACTTCACAGAGGCCGGCCAGCAAAATCCTGTCATCACCTGCTGAAACAGGAAGGAACCGGCCATGACTCCCCGCTCCGCACTGATCCTGAAAGATCCCGGCCTGCACCGCTCGACCGCCGCTTCGGCACTGCAACGCCTGGGCTTCGCCCAGGTAATGGGGATGTCCTGCGCAACCCAGGCATTGGAGGCGCTGCGCGACATGGGCGCCGTCGACCTGCTGCTATGCGACGTGCGCGCCGCACGTCTGCAGTTGCTCCGCACGGCGGCGCGGGAGCAGTTGATCCGGGGCGTGGTGATCATCGGCGAACCCCTGCCTGAACTGTGGCCGGCGCTGTCCCGGCTGCTCACGCTGCATGGCCTGTACGTGCGGCGCCTGGTCAGCGGGCCGGCGACCCACGAACGCCTGCAGAAGCTGCTCGGTGAATTCGCCCCTTCAAGCGCCCAAGCCACGTTGCCAACGCTGTGCGAAATGCCTGCCGACCGGGAGATCGTTGCCGCTCTGGGGCACGGAGAGATACGCGCGGCGTTACAGCCGAAAATCGATGTCGGTAGCGGCGCCATTCACGGCTTCGAAGTCCTGGCGCGCTGGCAGCGCGGAAACGGCGACGAGTTGCCACCACGCCTCTTCCTGCCTGCCCTGCGCCGCCACGGGCTACTCGATGCTCTGCTGTTCGATCTGCTCGACCAGGCCGTCAGCCACTTGCAGGCCCATGCCTGCGACGAGCTGGGGTTGGCCTTCAACCTGGAGCCAGCACAGCTGGCCCAGCCGGGCTTCGCGGCGCGGATAGAGAGCCGGTTGCAGCGACTGCGCTTCGACCCGCGGCGCATCACCTTCGAGCTGACCGAGTCGGGCCGGCTCCCATCGCCGGCGATCAGCCTGGACAACCTGCTGCACCTGCGCCTGCTCGGCTGCGGCCTGGCCATGGACGACTACGGCGCCGGCCAGTCAACCCTGCAACGCCTGCTGGAACTTCCCTTCTCCGAGCTCAAGCTGGATGCCAGCTTTCTTGCGAGGCTGGACCAGGACCCGCGCCGCTACGCCGTGCTGGAGAACGCACTGGCGCTCGGCCGGGCCCTGGGTTTGCCGGTGGTGGCCGAGGGTGTCGAGACGCAAGAGCAGTTCCTGCACCTCAAGCGGCTGGGCTGCGAGCATGTGCAAGGCTTCTATTTCAGTCGGCCGCTGCTGGGCAGCCAGCTGACGCACCTGCTACGCGGGCTGGGGAAGGCTTCGATGCGGCGCTTTTGCTAGGAAACGTCCTACAACTCCACTCGAATCGACCTACAGGAAAGCCCCTGCCCGCTCCGTAGGCTTGCGCACGGGACACTACTCCGAGCCCAACGAGGACAAGCTCCGATGGCCAACAAGACCCTGCGCATCCTGATCGCCGAGAACCGTCACCCCCAGTCGCTGCTGGTGGAGCGGATGCTCAACCGGATGGGCTACTACCGTGTCGCTACCGCCGCTTCGCTTGACGAGGCGCGCTTGCTGGGACGATGCACCGGGCGCCCCTTCGACGTGCTGATCGGCAGCGCCCGGCTGCTCAACAGCGAGCGGCTTGACTGCACCTCCCTTGCGGGGGTCTACCGCAATGCACTGGTCTACCAGAGCCAGTACCTGCCCGCAGACCCCGCTCCGCTGGCCGCCGAGGGCACCGTGGCACGCCTGCCCGGGCCACTGGACGCCAGCAGCCTCGGCGCCTTCATGGCGCTGATCGATCCCCAGGCGCTGCACCGCCGCGTGCACGAGTCCGTGCTGCATTCCTGATCCGGAGCCGCCTTTCACCGACGGCAGCGATCACCCGGATGCGAGCGATCATCAGCCTGCAGTTTTCAAGCATTGCCACATCCCGTATATTTGATAACGATTGTCGTTTGCAAATTGTTCTTAGGGGATTGCAATGCAGGGCGATTCATCGCTGCAGTCGGTGGGGATGCTGTACCGCGACCATCACGGCTGGCTTCGCGGCTGGCTGCGCCAGCGTCTCAACGACTCCGCGGATGCGGCCGACCTGGCGCAGGACACCTTCGTGCGCGTGCTGATGGCCAGGAGCGCCGAGGCGATTCGCGAACCCAGGCACTACCTGCAGACCATCGCCCGGGGGCTGGTAATCGACCTTTACCGCCGTCGCTCACTGGAGCGTGCCTACCTGGACGCGCTGGCCCTGCTTCCCGCTGCGGTCCAGCCGTCCCTCGAAGAACAGGCCCTGCTCCTCGAGGCACTGACGGAAATCGACCGCATGCTTGATGGCCTGGGGCAAAAGCCCCGACAGGCCTTCCTCCTCTCCCAGCTCGAAGGACTGACCTACCGGCAGATTGCCGAGCGACTGGGCATCTCCCTCCGCACCGTCAACAAGTACATGGCCAAGGCCATGGAGCACTGCTGCCTGGCCATGGCGGGCATTTCGTGAGCGACGCCCTCAAGCCGGATGAGCGCCAAGCCATCCGCGAAGCGGCGCGGTGGTATGCGCGACTGGCCAATGACTCGCCCGCAGCCAATGACCAGCAAGCCTGGCAGTGCTGGCTGGCCGCCGCCCCCATCAATCGGCAGGCCTGGCAGCGCATCGAGTCGGTGAATCAGCAGATGGCCCGGGTACCGGGTCGCCTGGCTGCCGCAACCCTGGCCGCCGCCAGCCAGTCGAGGCGCCAGGTACTGTGCAGCGGCCTGCTGCTCGCCTCGCTGGGCGGATTGGCCGCCCTGGGTTGGCGCAGCGATGCACGCCATCGTTTCACTGCCGGCTACAGGACCGCGGTGGGTGAGCGGCGCCTGTTCACCCTGGAAGACGGCAGCCAGATGCTGCTCAACACGGACAGCGCGGTGGATGTCCACTTTGACGCGAACCAGCGCCTGATCATCCTGCGTTCCGGCGAGTTGCTGGTGAGCACCGCCGCCGATGCCTCTGGCCGGCCATTTCGCGTACAAAGCCCCGACGCCAGCGTGCTCGCGCTGGGGACTCGCTTCAGCGTGCGCAGCTGGAGCGGTGGCACCGAAGTGGCGGTGCTGGAGAAAGCCGTCGAAGTGAGCGTGCCCGGCCAGAGCACGACGCTGCGCCTGGAGGCGGGCCAGCACGCCCGCATTGCCTCTGGAGTCATCGGCCCCGCACAGGCCAACACTGCCTCGGTGGGCGCCTGGCAACAGGGCAGCCTCATCGCGATCGACCGCCCGCTCGGGGAATTGCTGGAGGAACTCGGCCGTTACCGCCACGGCTGGCTGAGGTGCGACCCGCGCATCCGTGGCCTGCGCATTTCCGGCGCCTTCCCGGTGGATGACACCGACCTCGCGCTCAGGGCCCTGGAGCGCAGCTTCCCTGTCACGGTGGTCTATCGCACGGGGTACTGGGTGACCCTGGTTCCGCGCGGCTGAGCCTGCGAGGAAACGAAAAAAGATTTTCCAGTCAGCGTGCACTTTCTTCGTCCCTGGTTCGGCTCTACCGGCATCAGTGACCCACTTGGTCACCACCACCGGGGAGAGACCATGCTGTATCCGCTCGTTCGCCTTCGGCTTGCCATCCAGATGCAGGCAGCCCTGTTCAGTTTCGCCGTCGTTGGCGTCCCCGTCGTTCAGGCCGCGGAGCCCGCCGCACCCGGCGCGGTGCAGAGCATCCGGCAGTACGACATCGCCGCCGGTTCGCTGACCGAGGTGCTCAGCCGCTTCGCCAGCGAAGCCGGGGTCGCGCTCTCGTTCGATGCCAGCAAGACCGCGCACCTCCAGTCGGCCGGCCTGCACGGCAGTTATTCGCGGGAGGCAGGGTTTAGCGCCCTCCTCTCCGGCACCGGCCTGCGCGCGATCGACCAGGGCGGCAGCTATGTGCTGGAGGAACTCCCGGATGCCCTGGAGATGAGCGACACGGTCGTCACGGGTCAGGGCCTCGGGCCGACGACGGAGGACTCCGGCTCCTACACCTCGAACCAGGCCACCATCGGCAAATCCTCCCAGCGCCTCAAGGACATCCCGCAGTCGGTCACCGTCATCACGCGCAAGGCGATGGACGACCAGCGCCTCGACACCCTGGACCAGGTGCTGGAGAAAACCACCGGCATTACCACCTACCAGAGCCCGTCCGGCGGCAAGTACATCTACTCGCGCGGCTTCGAGGTGGAGACCATCCAGTACGACGGCGTCCCCCTCGACCGCCGCTACTACGCCATCGGCAGCAGCTTCACCTCCGACACCCTGCTCTACGACCGCGTGGAGGTGCTGCGCGGGGCCAATGGGCTGTTGCAGGGCAGCGGCAACCCCGGCGCCGCCATCAACCTCGTGCGCAAACGCCCGAAGGCCGAACCCTCGCTGTCCATCACCGCCAGCGCCGGCACTTGGGACACCTACCGGCAGACCCTCGATGGCAGTGCTCCACTCACCGAAGACGGCAGACTGCGTGGTCGGGTAGTGGCCGCCCACGAGGACCGGGACTACTTCTACGACACCGCCGATAGCCGCAAGAACGTGCTCTACGGCATTCTCGAGTACGACCTGAGCGATGACACCAGAGTGGCAGCCGGCGCCAGCGTGGAGGACCTGCACTCGACTCCGTCCTTCGGCGGCCTGCCGCGCAACAAGGATGGCAGTTCGGTGCATGCCGGCCGCTCCACCTTCACCGGCGCCGACTGGAACAAGTGGAACAACAAGCAGACCACCTGGTTCGCCGACGTCACCCATGACTTCAACGATGACTGGCGCCTGAACGCCTCGGGCAGCTACATCCGCGAGACCAACGACATCCTCTACAGCTTCGGCCGGGGCGCCGTCGACCCGGCCACCGGCGACGGCATGCAGTCGCGCGCGTACCTCTACGACTTCGAGAACATCAACCAGGGCGCCGACATCAACCTCGCCGGCAAGTGGCGTGCCTTCG
This sequence comes from Pseudomonas sp. Pseusp97, assembly GCF_047304025.1. Taxonomy (NCBI): domain Bacteria; kingdom Pseudomonadati; phylum Pseudomonadota; class Gammaproteobacteria; order Pseudomonadales; family Pseudomonadaceae; genus Pseudomonas; species Pseudomonas sp. Pseusp97. The sequence goes on from NZ_JBGLYK010000075.1 coordinate 15,769, forward strand.
ACCGGGAGCACCAGGTGGTGGTCGGCGCCAACGCCAGCGATCTGAAGACCGACGACCTGCAGGGAGGCTTGCTCAACCTCGGGCCGATCAACCTCTACGACCCGGTATCCCCGCGCAAGCCGACCGAGGAAGAGATGCTGAGCACCACCTATGCCGGCACCTCCAAAGGCCATATCCGCCAGAACGGGGTCTATGGCGTGGTGCGCTACAAGCTGGCCGAGCCACTCACACTGGTCCTCGGCGGGCGCACCAGCAACTACCAGTACGACTACGAACTCACCCGTTTCACCACCTCCTCCCCGGCACCGGCCCATTCGAAGGAAACCGGCGAGTTCACCCCCTACGGCGGCCTCATCTACGAACTGAACAACCAGTGGTCCGCCTATGTCAGCTACACCGACATCTTCAAGCCGCAGACCGAGCTGACCCAGGACAGCGCCCCGCTCAAACCCATCGAGGGCTCGAACTACGAGATCGGCCTGAAAGGGGAACTGATGGATGGCCGCGTCAACACCAGCTTCGCGATCTTCCGCGTGGACCAGGAGAACCGTGCGCAGTACGACTACGCCTCGGAATGCGGGCAGAACGGCGAAGACAATTGCTACGTGGCTGGCGGCAAGGTTCGCGCCGAGGGCTTCGATGCGGAGATCAGCGGCGAAGTGCTCAGGGGGCTGCAGCTGTTCGCCGGTTACACCTACACCTCGGCCCGATTCCTCAACGATCCGGGCGACGGCACCTCGTCTTCGGGATCCACCTTCAACAGCTACACGCCGCGCCACCTGCTGCGCTTCTGGGGTGACTACAACCTGCCGGGCGAACTGAGCCAGTGGACTGCCGGCGCGGGCGCCAGCATCCAGAGCGAGAACTACAACACCAACTTCGGTGGCACCGGTGGCGTCGGCGATATCAAGCAGTCCGGCTACGCCATCTGGAACGCCCGCCTGGGCTACCAGATCAACAGGAACTTCAGCGTCGCCCTCAATGGCAACAACCTGTTCGACAAGAAGTATTACTCCTCCATCGGCTGGCTGAACGCGAGTAACCAGTACGGCGACCCACGCAACTACACCATCACCCTGAAAGCCGACTTCTGAAATGGGTTGGTGGCGGCAGTCTCCCCGACGACTCCGGCGAGATTGCCGCTCGCATCACCGAATCGACACTCTGCGTCATCCACCGCGAATAGCTGCCTCCTGTCAGCGCAGCATTCGGCCGGAAGCGGACGGCAGCAACTGACCACCTAAAAGCTTAGCCTTACTCCATTCGCACATTACGGATCACCGGCGGGCGGGTACCAATCTCCGCGGAGCTCCGTCATTGCGCTTTCAACCGGATGACGGACTGGACTCTCCAGCGCTTCTGCTGGGCAGAAAGAATGGGCTCCCCAGGGGAGCGGAGCGACCCTATGATCTTCAGTACCGCAGCGTCGGCGGCGGTGTCTCCCGAGCTTTCGAGCAAGGTTAGCTCCGGCGCTGAAGCTTCGTTCAAAAAGTCGATCTGGACCCGGATTGGCTTGCTCGCCTGAGTGGATCTGACATCCTTCTCGGCTTTCGAGATCACGCGGTTGAGTGCGCCTCTCATGCCGTATAACCAAGCCTGATTATAGAGCAGGGCCTGTTGTGAGTCGAACCTGACACCCAGGGAGCGCAGGCGCTCTGCCCCCTCCCAGGCTTCGCCCTGTGAGTTCTTGAGATTCCCAGTGTACAAGCCCAAGGCTGTGTCGAGGTCCTGGGGGCCACCTTTGCCTTTCTCCAGAAGCCTAGCCAGTCGCAGAGCCGCTATCTGGTTTCCATCCTGTGCCCCGGCGCGTAAATACAACTGCCTGGCTTTCGCGTAGTCGACGGGTTCGCCAATGCCTTCCTCGGCCAGCCTGCCAAGTTCGATATAGGCTGTGCTATCGGCGCGCGCCGCCGACTGGTAAATGTCCCGAGCCTTGGCGAGGTCCTGCGGCACACCGATGCCGTCTTCATACAGGCGGCCCAGTGCAATCTGGCAATCGAGGCTGCCGTTCTCGCTCTCGGCCTGGAAGGCCCGCAGGTTCCTTGGGGCGATCGTGCCGATATGACCAGTACGGTAGGAAAAACAGAGCAATGTCACCCAGTTTTCATGTTCGTCAAGTCCGCCCTGGCTGCGAGGTCCAGTTGTAGGCGCATCGGACTGGCATCCTGCGAGAAGGCCTGCCAGTAATAGAACGGCGGAAACACTACGCATGTTTTACGTCCATGTAATTGCTCACCCTGAAGGGCAACGTGGCGGTCGATCGGAAGGCGGTACGTTGCTTGAACTCGGTGCGGCGGTAAAGCGAAAGGTGGCGGCGGCCGAGACGAGTCCTGAGTCGGCTTACCGCAGAGATAGCGGAAAGCGATGCGCTTTCGTAGCTGCATGCATAACAGAATAGGCGTCGAAGGGCCCCTCCTGGTGGTTCAGGGCTCGCCTCAGCCCCCGTTGAGCTTGTCGCGGAAGTAGAAAAAGACCTTCTCGCCGATGTTCTTCAGCGTCTCCCGAAGGGCAGATTTGGGTCGGTAGTGGCCTCTCGTCAGGGGCAGCATCGGCTAGAGGCTCGGGCGCGCCTACCGCAAAAAACTTGGTCCCGCCGCTCAACATCCCGCTCGAATACCCGCTCGCTGTCCATGTGCGCGCAATTCGACTGGCTGCAGGGAATGACCACCGCCCGAAGTCAGTAGATCATTCCCTGCCCCACCTCAGGGCTTGATGGCGATTTTCAGCACGCCGTCGCGCTGGTGCGCGAACAGGTCGTAGGCCTCGACGATGCTATCGAGGGCGTAGTGGTGCGTGACCAGCGAGCCGAAGTCGGCGCGGTTCGACTCGATGATGCTCATCAGTCGGCGCATGCGCTCCTTGCCGCCCGGGCACAGAGCAGTATTGATGCGGTGGTCGCCCAGGCCGGCGGCAAACGCTGAAAGCGGTATCTGCACATCCTTGGAGTACACGCCCAGGCTGGACAGGGTCCCACCCGGCTTGAGTACTTTCATCGCCTGTTCGAAGGTGCTCGGCAGCCCCAGGCATTCAATGGACGAATCGGCGCCGCGCCCCCCGGTAAGCTTCATCACCTCCTCCACCACGTCGCACTTCGTGAAGTCCAGCGTAATGTCGGCGCCCATGTTGCGGGAGATATCCAGCCGGTGCGCATTGCCATCCACCGCGATGATGGTCGAGGCCCCCAGCAGGCGGGCCCCGGCCGTCGCGCATAGGCCAATCGGCCCCTGAGCGAAGATGACCACGGTGTCACCGATGCGGATGTTGGCGTTCTCGGCGCCCTTGAAGCCGGTCGACATGATGTCGGGGCACATCAGCACCTGTTCGTCTGTGAGGCTGTCGGGAATCGGCGCGAGGTTACCTTCTGCATCCGGCACGAGGACATATTCGGCCTGGGTGCCATCGATCAGATTGCCGAAGCGCCAGCCGGCGGTGGCCTTGTAACCATGGCAGGCACAACGGCCACTCTCCACCAGGTAGCTGCCGTCCTGGGAGGGCACTCCGTCCTGCGCGGCATAGGAATTGAAGTTGGGGCAGATCGCACCGGCGATGACCCGTTGGCCTTCGCGGTAACCTTTGACGGCACTGCCGAGCTTCTCAATGATCCCCACCGGTTCGTGGCCGACGGTCAGTCCCCTGGCCACCGGGTATTCGCCCTTGAGGATATGCACGTCGGTGCCGCAGATGGTGGTCGTGGTGATACGGATCAGTGCGTCGTTGGGGCCGATCTCCGGGATGGGCTTGTCCGCCAGTTCGATGCGACCCGGCTCCACGAAGATCGCCGCTTTCATCATTGCCATCGTCTTTCTCCTTGCTTGGAAGAACCAGTGTGCTTGGCAAACGCGAAATGCCGTTGATGCATATCAAACCGGAGGCATCGACCAACTCACCGATGAGCAACCGAAAGCGGCGTGCCCATGCCGAATTGGCCTGCGCCGCGGGCAAGGTTCCCATCCTCGAAGCGCGGGGAGACCTCCTCGGTAGATAGCCTTCGCGTACAACCCCTGGACGGACCGATCCCATACCGCGGCTTCAGGTCACAGCGCCGGCGCTGCCAACCTCCTCCCGGATATCCGCCACCGGCTGGCGGCGGACCCTGTACCAGGCGGCATACAGCGCCGGTACGAAGAAGATGGTCAGCAGTGTAGCCACGGTGAGACCACCCATGATCGCGATTGCCATCGGCCCCCAGAACACGCTGCGTGTCAGCGGAATCATCGCGAGGACTGTCGCCAGGGCGGTCAGCATCACCGGGCGGGTCCGGTGGATGGCGGCATCGAGCACTGCGTTCCACGGGTCGCGGCCTTCGGCGATCTCGATCTGCACCTGGTCGATCAGGATCACCGAGTTGCGCATGATCATGCCGCCCAGGGCGATGATGCCCAGGATCGCGACGAAGCCCAGCGGCGCCTGGAACGCCAGCAGGGCCGGGACCACGCCGATCAGTCCCAGCGGGGCGGTGAGCACCACCATCGCCATGCGCGAGAAGCTTTTCAACTGCAACATCAGCAGCATCAGGATGGTGAGCAGCATCAGCGGCGCCACGGCGAGCAGCGCGTGGTTGGCCTTGTCGCTCTCTTCCACGGCGCCGCCCACGTCGATGCGATAACCCGAGGGCAGCTTCGCCTCGATGTCCTTGAGCAGCGGGCGGATTTCCTGGGTCACCGACACGCCCTGCTCGCCATCCTGCACATCGGCGCGCACGGTGATCGCCATGTCGCGGTTGCGCCGCCACAGGACCGGCTCCTCCAGCTCGTAGCGAACCTGCGCCACCTCCGACAGGGGGACGACTGTCCCATTCCTCGTGTGCAGATTGATGTCCTTGAGCGTCTCCAGGTCGAGGCGTTCCGCGGGCACCGCGCGGGCGACTATGTCAGTGAGGTCCTCGTGCTCACGCAGATGCGACAGGGTGGCACCATTCATCAGCGTCTGGGTCGCCAGCGCCACATCCGCGGGGGTGAGCCCCAGCGCGCGGGCCTTGTCCTGGTCCAGCAGCACTTTCAGGGCACGCACCGGGTCGTTCCAGTCGAGCTGGACATCACGCACCTTCGGACTCGATGCCACTACCTTCTCCACCTCGCCGGCGATGCGGCGCACAACCTGGGTGTCGGCTCCGACGATACGGAACTGCAGCGGGAAGCCCACCGGCGGGCCCAGCTCAAGGCGGGTGACGCGCACCCAGGCCTGCGGGAACTGCTGGTCGGCCAGGGCCAACAGACGCGCGCGTACCCGCTCCCGGGCCTCCAGGTCCCTGGTCATGACGACGAACTGGGCGAACGCCGGGTTGGGCAGCTCGGGATTGAGCGCCAGGTAGAAGCGCGGTGCGCCGGCGCCGGTATAGGCCGTGTAGAAACTGACGTCCGCGTCCTTCGCCAGCACGCCTTCGAGGCGCTGCACCTGCTCGGCCGTGGCTGCGAAGGAGGCGCCCTCCTTCATTCGCAGGTCGATGACCAGTTCAGGTCGCGAACTGCTGGGGAAGAACTGCTGGGGGACGAATTTCATCCCCGCCAGGGCGAGCGCAAGAGCACCGAAAGTCACTCCGACGACCAGCCAGCGACGGGCAATGGCCAGATCGATCAAGCGCCGCAGCGTACGGAAGAAACGGCTGTCGTAGGGATCACCGGTGTGCTGGTGAGCGAGGTTCTGCGGCAGCATCTTCACCGCGAGGTAGGGCGTGAAGATACCCGAGCAGATCCACGACAACAGCACGGCGGCGCCGACGATCCAGAAGATGCCGCCGGCGTATTCGCCGGTGGTCGACTTCGACAGGCCGATGGGCATGAAGCCCGCCGCGGTGATCAGCGCGCCGGTCAGGCGTGGCATGGCAGTGGACTGGTAGGAGAAGCCCGCGGCCTTGACCCGGTCCCAGCCGGCTTCCATCTTCACCACCATCATCTCGATGGCGATGATCGAGTCATCCACCAGCAACCCCAGCGCGATGATCAGCGAGCCGAGGGAGATGCGCTCCAGGTTCCAGCCCATCGCCAGCATCAGCAGCGCGACACCGCCCAGCACCAGGGGTACGGATGTGGCGACCACGACGCCGGTGCGCCAGCCCAGGCTGGCGAAGCTGACGGCGATCACGATGATCAGGGCCTCCATCAGCGAGCGTTCGAAGTCCCAGATGGCATCCTTGACCGTGGTCGGCTGGTCGGCCACCCGCTCGAGCTCGATACCATGGGGCAGCTCGGACTGGATCCTGGCGACGGCGACGTCCATCGCCTTGCCCAGCTCGACGATGTTGCCGTCGTCGCTCATCGAGACGCCCAGCATCAGCACCGGCTGGCCGTTGTGGCGCACGGTGTAGCTCTGCGGGTCCTCGTAGCCGCGCCGGATGGTCGTGAAATCGCCCAGCTTGATGGTCCGGCCGCCCGCGACGATCGGCACGTTGCGGATATCCTCGAGGCTGGAGAACTGGCCGCTGACGCGCACGACGACGCGGTCCCCGCCGGTATCGATCTGCCCCGCCGGGAGCACGGCGTTCTGGTTCCTGAGGCTGTCGGCGATGGCCTGCGGGGTAACGCCCAGCGCCGCGAGGCGCGCATGGGAGAACTCCACATAGATGCGCTTGGCCTGTTTGCCGATCAGATCGACCTTCTTCACCATCGGCACCTTCAGCAGCCCGCGCTTGATGTCCTCGGCTGCGTCGGCCAGAGCGCCCTGGTCGAATCCATCGCCCTTGACCGCATACATCAGCCCGTATACATCGCCGTACTCGTCGTTGACCACCGGGCCGACGACGCCTTCGGGCAACTCCAGGCGCAGGTCATTGAGCTTCTTGCGCGCCTGGTACCAGGCCTCGCGCTGGTCCGCCTTCGAGGTGCCGCCGCGCACGGTGAGCGTCATGCCGCCATAGCCCTGGCGGGCGAAGGTGACCACCTTCTCGAAATGATCGATCTGCTCGAACTTCTTCTCCATGCGGTTCAGGACTTCGTCCTGGATCTGCTGGGCAGTGGCGCCGGGCCAGGCGACGCCGGCGGTCATGGACGGCACCGAGAAGCTGGGGTCCTCCAGCTGGCCCAGCCGCGTGAAGCTGAACAGGCCGGCAATGGCCACGACGAGGAGCAGGAAGAGAACGATGGGGCGATTGTTCAGCGCCCATTCGGTGAGATTGAGTCTGCTCATCGCGCAACCACTGCCTTTTCTTCAGCGGCGTCGTTCTGCAGTGCCACCTTGAGTCCGGGCGACATCTTCTGCACACCGGCTGTCACCACCCGCTGCCCTGCCGGCACGCCGGAGAGAAGCACCTCTTCATTGCGATAGCCCCAGACCGCGACGGGCACTCTTTCGACCGTTCCCACTGCTTGCGCGTCGGTTGGCTTGACCACCCATACCGCCGGCTGCCCGATGCTCTGCGTGAGCGCCGTTGCCGGCACCGCCGCCACCAGGGTGCCCGCCAGGACACGCTGCGCTTCCAGGGTAGCGGTGGCGCCGAGCGGCAATGGCTGTCCATCCACCGGCTTGAGCCGCGCGCGATAGGTACGCGTCTGCGCCGAAGCCTGCGGCGACAACTCACGCAGGGCGACGATGAAGGTCCTGTCCGGCATGCCGGCCAGCGCCGCCTGGAAGCTCGACTGCTGGAAGGTGCCCAGACGATCCTCGGGCACGTCGACCACGATTTCGGGAAGGCTCGGGTCGGCGATGGAGATCACCGGCGCGCCTTCAGCCACGACCTGCCCAACCTCGAAACGGACCGCGGTGACCACGCCGCTGCGCGAGGCGCGCAGGACCGTGTAGTTGAGCCGATTGCGCGCCAGCTCCAGCTTGCGGGCCTCGGCCTCGGCGTTCGACAGTGCTGTCTGGGCACTGGTGCGGGCGCGCTCGTCGTCGGCCGCGCTGACCGAGCCATCGGCCTTGAGCGCGGCCAACCGCTGACGGTCCGAG
>NZ_JBGLYK010000076.1:0-23405 GCF_047304025.1 Pseudomonas sp. Pseusp97
GCGCTCGGGCCTGCGGCGGTGGGGGCCAGCGCCTGGGTCGGGTCGAGGCCGGCGGCGATGGCTTTCTGCAGGTCTTCGGTGCTCGGCGCGTTGGCCGGCTGAGCGGCAGTGTGATGCGTCTCGGCCTGCGGCAGGTCGGCACTGCTCCACTGGCTGTCGCGGCCCAGGTCGACCAGCCTGCCCTTGCCGACGTCGAGGGTCACCGCGCCGGCCGCGCCGGTGAGCAACTGCTCGCCCTGGTAGATGCGATCCCCTTCGACCAGGACGCGCTGGGCGCCTTCGGGGGATACCGCAATCACTTGGCCGATGATGCTTTTTACGACGGCGACGACGCTGCTCATGCACTTCTCCTGGTGAGGCTTGCCTGGTTGCCGACCGGCCGCAGGTGAGGTCGGCTCAGGAGGCATTCCCTTGTCTGTAAGAGCAAAAAGTTGGCGTCAAAAACATGGCTTATAGCGGATGGAAATTACGTATATGCCAATGTATTGACCATTCGATTGCCATCCTAAACAATTGGCAAATCGATGTCACTTTGATATCGATGCGCCGCCTAAAAATATTTAGCGTGAAATTGGTCACGCTTTTTGATGCTTTCCTTGCAGCCATTCGCCGGTCTTTTGACGCTGATTGCGGCAATCGAATCGCTGCGGCTATCTCACTGATAAGGATGTTTTCCTCATGCGCATGCGATTCGCTCAAGCCGTGCCCTTCGCCCTGGCTTTCGTCATTCCCGTTGCCCTGCCGGTGCAGGCCGACACCCTCAACCAGGCCATGCAGAAGGCCCTGGAGTACCACCCGGAAATCCAGGCAGGCGTGAATTCCCGCCTGGCAGCGGACAAGCAGCTGCGCGCCGCCAAGGGTGGCTACCTGCCGTCCGTCGACCTGACCGCCGGTTACGGTCGTGAAGGCTCCGACAACACCACTACCCGTGGCCAGGGCGACCACTGGGAAACCCTGAACCGTGGCGAATCCAACCTCGCCCTGCGCCAGATGGTGTTCGACGGCTTCGCCACCTCCAGCGAAGTCGGTCGCCAGCAGGCCAACGTGAACTCCCGCGCCTATGCGCTGCTGGGCACTTCCGAGCGCACCGCGCTGAACGTCGCCCAGGTCTACACCGACGTGCTGCGTCGCCAGGAGATGGTTCGCCTGGCCGAGGAAAACCTGAAAAGCCACCAGCGCGTCTACGACCAGATCAGCCTGCGCAGTTCCCGTGGCGTCGGCCGCCTCGCCGACCAGGACCAGGCCGAAGCCCGCCTGGCCCAGGCGCAGAACAACCTGATGACCGAGAAGACCAACCTGGCCGACGCGCGCACCAACTACTACAGCGTGGTGGGCAGCGACCCGGTGGAACTGAGCGAGCCGACCGGCCTGGCCGGCCAGTTGCCGGAAGACCTGCAGGCCGCCCGCCGCCAGCTGGTGGAAAACAGCCCGATCCTGCGCTCGGCCGAATCCGACGTGGCCGCCGCCGAGAAGCAGTACGACGCGGCGAAATCGACCTTCTATCCGAGATTCGATGCAGAACTTTCCAAGGGTGCCGATAACAACCTCGACGGCGAGCAAGGCCACAACAACGAATGGCAGGCCATGCTGCGCATGCGCTACAACCTGTTCGCCGGCGGCAGCAACAAGGCGGAGCTGGAAGCCAAGTCCTACGAGGCCAACCAGGCCCTGGACATCCGCAACAACGCCCTGCGCCAGTTGAACGAGGAACTCGGATTGTCCTGGAACGCCCTGAACAACGCCCGCGACCAACTGCCGATCGCCCGCCAGTACGTGGACTACAGCACCCGCGTGCGCGAGGCCTACCAGAAGCAGTTCACCATCGGCGAGCGCACCCTGCTCGACCTGCTGGACAGCGAGAACGAACTGTTCAACGCTTCGCGCCGCCTGGTCGACCTGAAGTACACCGAGCTGTTCACCCAGTACCGCATCAAGGCCACCCTGGGCGAACTGCTCAAGAGCCAGGGCGTGGTCGCGCCGATGGCCGCGGTGGCTTCCGAGGACGTCAAGCCGAAGGTCCAGCTGCCCGGCCTGAACTGAGTCGCCCCTAACCTGCCCGAGAGAGCCTCCGCGTGGATCAAGAAGTCAGCGCCGTACCCCTAAGCCACGATCCGCGCGGTCTGCTCGATGACCCGCTGCTGGACAGCCTGCTGACGCTCTGTCAGCTGCACCAGAAGCCGGCCAGCCGCGCCATGCTCACCAGCGGCCTGCCGCTGCCCGGCCAGCGCCTGTCCGCCGAGCTGCTGCCCCGTGCGGCGGCTCGCGCCGGCCTGCAGGGGAGACTGTTGCAGCGCAGGCTGGAGCAGATTCCTGCACTGGCCATGCCGGCCATGCTGCTGCTGCGCGAAGGGCGCTGCGCGGTGCTGCTGGGTTGGGAAAGCAATGGCGATGCGCGCCTGCTGCTGTCCGAGAGCGACGGCGGTGAAGTGCGGGTCACCCGTGAGCTGCTCAGCGAGGACTATGCCGGCCAGGCGTTCTTCGCCCAGCCGCAGCACAAGTTCGACCTGCAGCACGGCGAACTGATCCCGCGCGCCAAGAGCTGGTTCCGCGACACCCTCAAGCGTTCGCGCTGGCTCTACGTCGATGCCGTGGCCGCAAGCCTGCTGATCAACCTGATCGCCCTGGCCGCGCCGCTGTTCGTGATGAACGTCTACGACCGCGTGGTGCCCAACCAGGCCGCCGCGACGCTCTGGGTGCTGGCCATCGGCATCAGCGGCGCCTACCTGTTCGACCTGCTGCTCAAGACCATGCGCGGCCTGTGCCTGGACCTGGCCGGCAAGAAGACCGACCTGATCATCTCGGCGACGCTGTTCGAGCGCATCGTCGGCATGAGCATGAAGTACCGCCCGGCGCGGGTCGGCTCGTTCGCCCAGAACATCCACGAATTCCAGACGCTGCGCGACTTCCTCAACTCGCTCACGCTCACCACCCTGATCGACATGCCCTTCACCCTGCTGATCCTGCTGGTGATCGGCATCATCGGCGGGCCGCTGGTGTTCGTCCCGCTGGTCGCCTTCCCGCTGGCCGCGGGCCTTGGCTGGCTGCTGCAGAAGCCGCTGGTGGAGACCATGAACCGCACCATGGCGCTGGCCGCCGAGCGCCAGTCGAGCCTGATCGAGACCCTCGCCAGCCTCGACGCGGTGAAGGTCAACAACGCCGAAAGCGAGCGCCAGTACCTCTGGGAGCAGACCATCGGCACCCTCAGCCGCCTGGAACTGCGGGTCAAGCTGCTGTCGACCCTGGCGATGAACATCACCGTGCTGATCCAGGCGCTGGCCGGGGTCGTCATGATCATCGGTGGCGTCTACCTGATCATCGCCGGCGACCTGTCCATGGGCGGCCTGATCGCCTGCTACATGCTCAACGGCCGCGCCCTCGGCCCGCTGACCCAGCTCTCCGGGCTGATCCAGCGCTACCAGCAGGCGCGCCTGTCCATGGCCACCACCAACCAGATGATGGAACTGCCGCAGGAGCGCAGCGCCGACGAACGTCCGCTGACCCGCTCGCAACTGCGCGGCGGCATCGAGATGCGCGGCCTCGACTTCGCCTACCCGAACCAGCAGGTGGCAGCGCTGCACGGCATCAACCTGCAGATCCGCGCTGGCGAGAAGGTCGGCATCATCGGCCGCAGCGGCTCGGGCAAGAGCTCCCTGGCCAAGCTGATCGTCGGCCTGCACCAGCCCGACAACGGCAACCTGCTGGTGGACAGCGCCGACGTGCGCCAGCTGGACATCAGCGACCTGCGCCACAACATCGGCTACGTGCCTCAGGACATCAGCCTGTTCAGCGGCACCCTGCGCGACAACCTGGTCAGCGGCGCGCGCTACATCGATGACCAGCGTGTACTGGAAGTCGCCGAGCTGACCGGCGTGAACGAGTTCGTCCGCCTGCACCCGCAGGGCTACGAACTGCAGGTCGGCGAGCGTGGCCACAACCTCTCCGGCGGCCAGCGGCAGAACGTCGCCCTGGCTCGCGCACTGCTGCTCGACCCGCCGATCCTGCTGCTGGACGAACCTACCAGCGCCATGGACAACGCCGGCGAAGAGCGCCTGAAGCAGCGCCTGCAGGCGATCATGGGCGAGAAGACCCTGCTGCTGGTGACTCACCGTGCCTCCATGCTCAGCCTGGTGGATCGCCTGGTGATCGTCGACAAGGGCCGCATCATCGCCGACGGTCCGAAGGATGTGGTCATGGATGCATTGAAGAAGGGGCAGATCAGTGTCGCTTAATCCTCCGGGCGGTATCCGCCATTCTGTCCGTGGCTATTTCAAGGGCGGCGACAGTCTCTCCGGCCAGCCGCTTCCGGAGGTCAGCAAGGCGCTGATCGAGGACGCGCCGCGGGTGGTGCGCCTGACCATCTGGATTCTCATCGGCTTCGTGGCCTTCCTGCTGCTGTGGGCGCATTTCGCGCAGATCGATGAGGTCACCCGCGGCGAGGGCAAGGCGATTCCCTCGTCCAAGGTGCAGAAGATCCAGAACCTGGAAGGCGGCATCGTCTCGCAGATATTCGTCCACGAAGGGCAGGTGGTGCAGGCCGGCGAGCAGCTGATGCGCCTGGACCCGACGCGCTTCCAGTCCAACGTCGGCGAGACCGAGGCCGACCGCCTGGCGATGTTCCTGCGCGTGGAGCGCCTCTCCGCCGAGGTGGAAGAGCGCCCGCTGAACATCCCCGACGATGTGCGTGCCAAGGCGCCGGGCCAGACCAGCAGCGAAGAAGCGCTGTTCCACAGCCGCCAGCAGCAGCTCAAGGACGAAACCGACGGCCTGCAGCAACAGCTGGTGCAGAAGCAGCAGGAACTGCGCGAGTTCGTCTCCAAGCAGGCGCAGTACCGCAACAGCCTGAACCTGCTGCGCCAGGAAATCTCCATGTCCGAGCCGCTGGTGGCGCAGGGCGCGATGTCCCAGGTGGAGCTGCTGCGGCTGAAACGTGGGGAAGTAGAGAACCGTGGCCAGCTGGATGCCACCACCCTGGCGATCCCGCGTGCCGAAGCGGCGGTGAAGGAAGTGGAACGCAAGGTCGCCGAGACCCGCTCGCGCTTCCGCAGCGACGCGCTGAAGGAACTCAACGAAGCCCGCACCGAACTGAGCAAGGCCACGGCCACCGGCAAGGCGCTGGAAGACCGCGTCAGCCGCACCCTGGTCACCTCGCCGGTGCGCGGCATCGTCAAGCAGCTGCTGGTGAACACCATCGGCGGCGTGATCCAGCCGGGCAGCGACCTGATCGAGATCGTCCCGCTGGACGACACCCTGCTGGTGGAGGCGCGCATCCGGCCCCAGGACATCGCCTTCCTGCGTCCCGGCCAGCACGCCATGGTCAAGTTCACCGCCTACGACTACACCATCTACGGCGGCCTGCAGGCGGACCTGGAGCAGATCGGCGCCGACACCGTCACCGACGAGGACGGCAACAGCTTCTACCTCATCAAGCTGCGCACCCGCAAAAGCCACCTGGGCACGGACGACAAGCCGCTGCTGATCATCCCCGGCATGATTGCCACGGTGGACATCATGACCGGCAAGAAGAGCATCCTGAGCTACCTGCTCAAGCCGATTCTGCGGGCCAAGGCAGAGGCGTTACGGGAGCGCTGATTGCCGCGTGCGACCCAACGAAACGGGCCACCCAAGGGTGGCCCGTTTCGTTTTAGCGCGCCGTAGGAGCGGACTCTGTCCGCGATGGCTTCCGGCGCGATGCGGAGCTATCGCGGACGGAGTCCGCTCCTACCCAGGGGCTCGACACCGGCGTCCCGCTATGCCCGCCATCGCGTCCATGGGACGCCCCTACACGTCGGTTCCGGTATACGTAGGGGGCAACTGTCTCTTCTGATAGTTCGTGCCTTGGATTTGCCCTCTCCCTAACCCTCTCCCTGAAGGGAGAGGGGACTGGTTGGGTGCCGGCTGAATCCACAGTGTCAGCCGGCTCAGATAGCTCCCTCTCCCTTCAGGGAGAGGGCGGGGGGAGAGGGCGCGCCCGAGCGCAGATGCATCTCTGGATCTCTATCCTCGATGCCGTTCGGGGTGATGCGGACCTGTCGCGACGGAGTCCGCTCCTACCCACAGTCCTAGCACCGTCGTCTCCCATGCCGCGATCGCGCCCATGGGCGCTCCTGCAGGTCGGCTGCGGTGTCAGCGACGATCAATATGCCACGGTGAACCGCTGCCGATGATGGTTGGCCTGCTCGGCCTCGTCGATCATCGCCACCGCCAGGTCGGGCAGGGAGATGCGGCTCTCGCCGTTGCCATCGAACAGCACCTGGTCGCTGCCGAGGCGGAAGCTGCCGGTGCGGGTTTCGCCATCGAGCAGCATCGCCGGGCTGAGGAAGGCCCAGTCCAGTTCCTTCTCATCGCGCAACTGATCCAGTGCGTCGGCCGCGCCCAGCGCGCCCTGCTTCCACTGCTCGGGGAATTCCGGGCTGTCCACCAGGCGCTGGCCAGGGGCGACTTCCAGGCTGCCGGCGCCGCCGAGCACCAGCAGGCGCTTCACGCCGGAAGCCTTCACTCCGTCGAGGATGGCGCGGCTGCCCTTGGCATGGGCGTCACGGATGTCCGGATTGCCCCAGCCGGCGTTGAACGCGCTGACCACGACATCCTGGCCGGCCACGGCGCGGGCCACCTGGGCCGGGTCGTAGACGTCGGCCTGCACCACCTTGAGGTTTTCACGCTCCGGCAGTTTCGCCGGATCGCGTACCAGTGCGGTCACCTGGTGGCCGCGGCGCAGGGCTTCTTCGAGGAAGTAATGGCCAACGTGGCCAGTGGCGCCGATCAGAGCAATGTTCATGGAATCACCTGTTCATGGGAGGAAGTACCGAGCCTGCGAAGGCCGGCAGGTGACTCATCATCGGCCCGGTGCGCCTGCGGATAAAGCTAGGTGTGCGCCATGGACTCGTAAGCGTGGCTTCACAATCAATCCGGATCGTCCTGATTCATCAGGCCCAGGCCGCGTGCGACGGCCACCGCCATGAACAGCACGCCCATGATGGCTTCGCTGCCGGCCAGCAGGCGTGCCAGGGGATGCACCGGCACTATGTCGCCGTAGCCGATGGTGGTCAGGGTGATCATGCTGAAGTAGACGAAGCCGGCCATGTCCAGCGGTCCGTTGCTGGACTGGAAACTGCGAGGGTACAGGTGCTCGATCAGGTTGTAGGTCAAGGCGAAGCACAGGACGAAGTTCAGGTAGAGCGCGCAGAGCCCGTAGAGCAGTTCGCGGGTCACCGGGCGCTGCTGGGTCACGCGGTGGAAGAGGCTGATGGCCAGCAGGAGGATGAAACCGATCTGCGGAATTCCTTTCCTGAGCAGCGGGTGGAAGTGCCAGGAGTCCGGGACGAAGGCCAGGCACAGGCTCAGCGCCCCCATGCCGCTGAGGAGGTAGAACCATCGGAAGTGGCTGCGCACGGTGTTCAGCCCGGCGAGGACCATCAGCAGCAGGCTGGCCAGTTCCAGGGCGATCGGCGGGGAAGGAACCGCCATGACCAGCAGTAGCAGCAGAACGCTGTTGAGCAGCAGACGAAAGCGATAGTGCGACAGGAATTGCTTCAAGGCGGTAGCCCGACACGGCCAGCGGGAGGCTGGTCAGTCTGGTGCAGCTCCTCGTCGGACTTCCATGCCGGGCCCTAGGAATCGAACAGCTTCTGCACGACGGAAAAGTCCTGTTCTCCGTGGCCCTGCTTCACCAGCAGCCGGTACAGCGCCAGGGCCAGGCTGCCCATGGGCGTGCTGTTGCCGCTGACCTGCGCGGTTTCCTGCGCCAGACCCAGGTCCTTGGTCATCAGCGCGGCCATGAAGCCGCCGCTGTAGCCGCGCGAAGCGGGGGCGTTCTCCATGACGCCGGGCCAGGGGTTGTACACCTCCAGCGCCCAGTTGCCGCCGGAGCTGCGCCGCATGATCTCCGACAGCACCACCGGATCGAGGCCATTGGCAGCGCCGAGCGCCAGGGACTCGGCGGTGCCGATCATCAGCACGGCGAGCAACTGGTTGTTGCACACCTTGGCCACTTGCCCCGCGCCGTCGCCGCCGGCGTGGAAGATGTTGCGGCCCATGGCGGAAAACACCGGGCGCGCACGCTCGAGCACCTCGGCATCGCCGCCGACCATGAAGGTCAGGGTGCCGGCGATGGCGCCGCCGGTACCGCCGGACACCGGGGCGTCGAGCAAGGGGATCTGCCTTTCGGCCGCCGCTTGATGCACCTTGCGCGCCGAGGCGGGGGCGATGGTGGAGCACTCCAGCACCAGGGTGCCGGGCTCGATGTGCGCGAGCAGGCCTTCGTTGCCCAGGTAGAGCCCTTCGACGTGCTGGCTGGCCGGCAGCATGGTGACCACCACGTCGGCGCCGTCCACTGCGTCGTGGGCGCTGCGCGCGGCACTGGCGCCCTCGGCGATCAAGCCGTCGATGGCGCTCTGCACCAGGTCGAACACGCGCAGCAGGTAGCCGGCCTTGATCAGGTTGGCGGCCATGGGAGCGCCCATGTGGCCGAGGCCGATGAAGGCGATGGTTTGCATGCTGGTTTCCTCCTGTTGGACCACAGAACACACCGGTGCCAGCAGACAGTTCCTAATTCGAGGCAGGCAACGGTTCTCGTAGGGCGTATAACGCGCCAGCGTTATCCGCCGCTTGGTCGGCGGCGGATAACCTGTTCCAGGTTATGCGCCCTACGCTGCTGGTTCGCGAGCAAGCTCGCTCCTACAAGAGAGGAAGCAGGCGGCGGATCAGAGGTCCGCCAGCGGATGCTCGCCCTCCCAGGTCGCGTCGAAGTGCGCATTCACCACTGCATCAGGTATGGCAGCGATATCCGGCCAGTGCCAGTGCGGGGTGTTGTCCTTGTCGATCAGCCGGGCGCGCACGCCCTCCGGGAATTCCGGGTGGCGGCAGCAGTTCAGGCTCATCGCGTACTCCATGCGGAACACCTCGGCAGTCGACAGGTGGAGCGCGCGGCGGATCTGTTCCCAGACCAGATGGGCGGTCAGCGGGCAACCCGAGGCGAGGGTCTTTGCCCCGCGGGCGATCAACGCGTCCTCGTCGTTGACCAGAGCGGTCAACGCGTTCCAGGCCTCGGCGATGTTGGCGCTGTCGAGCACCGCGTCCAGGCGTGCGCGGCGCGGCAGCAACTGGGCTTCGGGCAGTTCGCCGCGGGCTTCATGTTCCAGTGCCTGGAGCAGGCTGTGCAGTTGCACGTCGGCCTGCTCGCGCCAGTTCAGCTGCACCAGGCCTTCGATCAGGTCGTCCTGCTGGGTGTCGAGCAGGAAGCGGTCGGCGAGGTCCAGGTCCAGCGCATCACGCGCGTTCATCTGCGTGGCGGTCAGGCCGAGGAACAGGCCGAGGCGGCCGGGCAGGCGGGCGAGGAACCAGCTGGCGCCGACGTCCGGGTACAGGCCGATGTTCACTTCCGGCATGGCCAGGCGGCTGCTCGGCGTGACGATGCGCACGCCGGCGCCCTGCATCAGGCCCATGCCGCCGCCCATCACATAGCCGTGGGCCCAGCAGATCAGCGGTTTGGAATAGGTGTGGATGAGGTAGTCCAGGCGGTATTCGTCGGCGAAGAAGCGGCGCGCCAGCTCCGGCACCTCACCGGGTTTCTCGCGGCAGGCATCGACCAGCTTGCGCACGTCGCCGCCGGCGCAGAAGGCCTTGCCGCCGTTGCCGCGCAGCACCACGCAGGCGATCTGCGCGTCGTCCTGCCAGACGCGCAGCTGGTGGTTCATCGCCTCGATCATCGGCAGGCTCAGGGCGTTCAGGCTCTTCTCCGCATCCAGCGTCACCACGCCGATGCGGAAGCCGTGCAGGCCGGGGCGTTCCTCGAACATCACATTCATGGTCAGGACCTTATTGGTTGCGCCAGTGCGGATCGCGTTTTTCCAGGAAGGCGTTCACGCCCTCGCGGGTGTCGTCGGCGTCGAACAGGTCGACGAAGCGCTCGCGTTCTTCCGGCAGCCAGGTGCTCGGACCGCGCTCGCGGGCGCCCTGGATCAGCGGCTTGATGGTGCGTACCGCCACCGGGCTCTGCCGCGCGACCTTGGCCGCCAGCAGCAGGGCGGTGCCGCGGGCTTCGCCGGTATCGACGACCTGCTCGACGAGGCCGATGCGCAGCGCGGTGTCGGCATCGACGCGCTCGCCGCAGAGGATCATGCGCTTGGCCCAGCCTTCGCCGACCAGCCAGGGCAGCGCCTGGGTGCCGCCGGCGCAGGGCAACAGGCCGACGGTGGCTTCGGGCAGGGCCATCTGCGCCTGGCGTTCGGCGATGCGGATGTCGCAGGCCAGGGCGCATTCCAGGCCGCCACCCATGGCGTAGCCGTTGATCGCGGCGATGGATACGCCACGGAAGTCGCGCAGTGTCTCGAAGGCTTCGCCGAAGCGGCGGGCCATCTCGCGGGCGCGGGCCTTGTCGCCGTCGGCGAACATGTTCAGGTCGGCGCCGGCGGAGAAGAATTTCGGCCCCTGGCCGGTCACCACCAGGGCGTAGATGTCGTCGTCGCGGTTCAGGTGCTCGACCACCTGGCGCAGGCCGATCAGCGAGTCGCGGTCCCAGGTGTTGGCCGGCGGGTGGTTGATGGTGATCAGCGCGGTGTGGCCGTGTTTTTCCACGGTCAGCTTGTGGGTCAGGTCGAAGACTCCGGGCTTGTAGGGCTCGATGGCGTTGCTCATGGGCATCTCCTTGTCGGTGCCGCCGGCGGGCGGGCGTATGGGCATGGACTCTAGGCGCGCGCGGCGGCGCGCGTCCATGTCCGATCTGTTCGATTGCGCCCGCTCGGGCGGGCGGTTTTTCCAGTGCAGTAGCTGTGTGCTTTTCGTAGGAGCGAGCTTGCTCGCGAACATGCCCCGCTGCGGAATTGGTTCGCGAGCAAGCTCGCTCCTACACAAGAGCCTTCAGAGCAGGCGGTCCAGCATCCCACCCTGTTCCAGCAGGCGGCGCGCGACTATGACCCGCATGATCTCGTTGGTGCCTTCCAGGATCTGGTGCACACGGCTGTCGCGCACCCAGCGCTCCAGCGGGTAGTCGTTGAGGTAGCCGTAGCCGCCGTGCAGCTGCAGCGCCTCGTTGCACAGGGCGAAGCAGCGGTCGGTGGCGAAGCGCTTGGCCATGGCGCAGTAGAGGGTCGCCTCGCCGTCCTTGTGATCCAGCTTGTGCGCGGCCAGGCGGACCATCTGCCGGCTGGCGGTGAGGTCGGTGAGCATGTCGGCGAGCTTGAACTGCAGGGCCTGGAATTCGGCCAGCGCCTTGCCGAACTGCTTGCGTTCCTCGACGTAGCGCAGCGACTGCTCCAGCGCCGCCTGGGCCGCTCCGAGCGAGCAGCTGGCGATGTTCAGGCGGCCGCCGTCCAGGCCCTTCATGGCGTAGACGAAGCCCTGGCCCTCGGGGCCGATGCGGTTGCCGGCAGGGACGCGCACGCCTTCGAAGGTGATGGTGCGGGTCGGCTGTGCCTTCCAGCCCATCTTGTCCTCGTTGCGGCCGTAGCGGATGCCCTCGGCGTTGGCCGGCACCAGGAAGCAGGAGATGCCCTTGGCGCCTTCTTCGCCGGTGCGCGCCATGACGATCAGCACGTCGGTGGAGCCGGCGCCGGAGATGAAGGTCTTGGCGCCATCCAGCACGTACTCGTCGCCGTCGCGCTTGGCGCGGGTGCGCAGACGCGCGGCGTCGGAGCCGGCATCCGGCTCGGTGAGGCAATAGGAAGCCAGCAGTTCGCCACCGATCAGCCCCGGCAGCCACTGCTCCTTGAGCGCGGCATCGCCGAAACTCGCGAGCATCCAGCTGGCCATGTTGTGGATGGTCATGTAGGCCGTGGTGGCGACGCAGCCGGCGGCCAGTTGCTCGAAGATCAGCGAGGCGGACAGTCGCGAGAGGCCCAGGCCACCGTCTTCCTCGGCGATGTACAGGCCCAGGTAGCCCTGCTCGGCGGCGCGGCGGATCACCTCTACCGGGAAGTGGTGCTGGCGGTCCCAGTCGGCGGCGTGGGGGGCCAGTTCGCGGCTGGCGAAGGCGCGGGCGCTGTCCACCAGCAGGCGTTGTTCTTCGGACAGATCGAAATGCATGCAGCTACCTCTGTTGTTCTTGTTGGCTACAGCTTCGCGCTTGTGGCGCGTGCTCTCCTGGGCAAAGGCGCTCCTGGTTAAAGAGTCTCGCGGGTGAGGAGTTCTCCGGTTATAGCCGTTGCGCCTGCCGCTGTGGATTGACGATCTTGTGCAGTGGATGGACGATCTTGGTATTACCGATCCTGGATTCCTGCCCATGTCCCGTCCCCTGACCTCCACCTGGCCGTTGCCGCAACAGGGCGTGCGCTTCATCACACCGCCGCGCCTGCGCCGCGCGCTGGATCGCCATTCGCTCGGCCAGGCCTGCTATCCATTGGCCCTGGGCTATTACCCGGCGGCGGTGGGGCACCGGATGGAGCGGGAAGCCCCGGACGATCACCTGCTGATCTACTGCAGCGCCGGGCACGGCTGGCTGGAGACGGCGGATGGACGATTCGAGGTCGCTGGTGGCGATCTGCTGGTGTTGCCCAAGGGCCGCCCCCACGCCTATGGAGCCGACCCGCAGCGTCCCTGGTCGATCTTCTGGGTGCATCTGGACGGCCGGCTGGCCGAAGAATTCCTGCGCCCGCTGGGCAAATCGCCGCGCCTGCGGGTGGGCGTGCAGCCGCGCATCCTCGGGGAATTCGATGCGTTACTGGCGCTGCGCCGGCAGGGGCTGAGCCTGCCGCACTTCATCCACGCCGCCCACCTGCTGCAGAGCCTGCTGACGTCGCTGGCCCTGCGCCCGGCGCGGGCAAGGCTGAAGTCCGGGCGGGTGCTGGACGTGGAGGCAGTGCAGGCGATGATGCGCGAGCACCTGCACGATGCCCTGAACCTCGACGAGCTGGCCGCGCAGTTCCGCCTGTCGCGTTTCCACTTCGCCAAGACCTACCGCGCGCTGACCGGCCAGGCGCCGATCCAGGATTTCATCCGCCTGAAGATGACCCACGCCTGCCGCCTGCTCGACCAGGGCAACCTGGAGGTGCGCCAGGTCGCCGAGCAACTCGGTTATGCCGACCCGTACTACTTCTCGCGGCTGTTCAAGAGCGTGGTGGGCATGGCGCCCAGTCATTACCGGGCACTGCATCGGGGATAGACTTGGCGTTTGCATTGAGCCGCAGGGAGCACCATGGCAATGCGCAAGCCCCTTTCCCTCTACCACCCCTGGCTCTATGCCTTGCGGGTCTGGCAACGCCGCCTGGTCCGGACTTGCCGCTGGTATGTGTCGAATACGCCGTATGCGCGGCGTCGGTCCAATGCGCGCTTGCCTTATCGCTATATCAAACACACTTCCAAACTGATCCGGAAACTCGGCGCCAGCGACCTGGCGCTGCAGTACAACAAGGTGGTCAACCTGCGCTTGGCAGTCGACTGCATGAACGGCGTGGAGATAGGCCCCGGCGAGTACTTTTCCTTTTGTCGTCTGCTGGGGCACCCCACTGCACGCCGTGGTTTTGTGGAAGGCATGGAATTGTCCTTCGGTGAAGCCCGAAGGGGGATTGGCGGCGGTATCTGTCAGTTGAGCAACCTGATCCATTGGATGGCCTTGCATTCGCCCCTGCAGGTCGTCGAGCGCGCCAATCACAGCTTCGATCCCTTCCCCGACGAGGGCAGGATTCTACCGTTCGGTTCGGGAGCGGCGATTTTCTACAACTTCATCGACCTGGTGCTGTTCAACCCCACGCAGCAGACATTCCAGCTCGATCTGCGGGTTGCCGAGCATCAGTTGGAGGGCATCCTGCTCAGTAGTACCGAGCGACCTTTCCGCTATCACGTCTACCAGCGCAACCATCGTTTCCTGCAAGCCGGCGAATGTGTTGTGCGGGAAAACGAAATCTGGCGCGATATTCGAGAGAAAGGTCAGCGAGGGGCGTTGCTCCAGAGCGAATGCCTGTATCGCAATCGCGTGCGGGTGAAGTACCCGGTCGCAGACGAACAGCTCTCCGGCGCTGGGGTCCGTGAGCAGCTCACGCCGCCTTGACTTGGCCGGGGCGCTTGCTTAGCGTGCCGGTTCGTTTCACCAGGCAGACGCACCATGACCAACGACGACCGGATCAAGCTGGAACCCAGCTGGAAAGAAGCCCTCCACGAGGAATTCGAAAAACCCTACATGAAGCAGCTGGGGGAGTTCCTGCGCGCGGAGAAGGCCGCCGGCAAGGTGATCTTCCCGCCCGGTCCGCTGATCTTCAATGCGCTGAACAGCACGCCGCTGGAGCGCATCAAGGTCGTCATTATCGGCCAGGATCCTTACCACGGCCCCGGCCAGGCCCACGGCCTGTGCTTCTCGGTACAGCCGGGCGTGCCGACGCCGCCGTCGCTGCAGAACATCTATAAAGAGCTGCAACGCGACCTCAACCTGCCGATCCCCAATCATGGTTACTTGCAGCACTGGGCCGAGCAGGGCGTGCTGCTGCTCAACACCTCGCTCACTGTCGAACAGGCCCGCGCCGGTTCCCACGCCCAGGCGGGCTGGGGCCCGTTCACCGACAAGGTGATCGAAGTGGTCAGCCAGCGTTGCGAGAACCTGGTGTTCCTGCTCTGGGGCTCCCACGCGCAGAGCAAGCAGAAGCTGATCGACGCGCAGAAGCACCTGGTGCTCAAGTCTGCGCACCCGTCGCCGCTGTCGGCGTATCGCGGCTTCCTCGGCAACGGCCACTTCAGCCGCACCAACAAGTTCCTCGAACAGCACGGCCTGACCCCCATCGACTGGTCGCTGCCGCCGGTGTGATGCCAATGCTCCGGCGCGCTTGGCTGGCGATCCTGCCGGGCCTGCTGCTCGGCACGAACTGCCTCGCCGCCGGTTCCCCCCTCGACGACTATCGCTCCAGCGAGTCTATTCACGGCCTGTACGAGATTGGCCAGGCGGCCCGCGCTTTCGTGGCCGTCGAGAACGCCCGCAACGGCACGGACTGGGCAGTCGCCGAACCCAATCTCAAGACGATCGTCGCCCGCTGCTCGGTTCCGCTGGATGCCCGCTGGGGCGAGATCCGCCTGTTCGCGCCGGACGGGCGCGAGCTCAGGCGCAGGGTCGTTGAAGTCGTCTGCGCCAAGCCAGTCAGTGGCAAAAGCTGGAAGGTTTCGCTGCGCGCTTCCCGCGCCTCTTGATCCCCCACAAAAAAAGAGGCCCGCACAAAGGCGGGCCTTGAAAGTCGCCGCGCGTCTCGACGCGGCGAGCGTGGTTGCGTTACGCGGCGTCAGCCACTGCCTCGCGGGAGCGGCGGGCGCGCTTGCGCCAGGCGCGCAGCAGCGGCAGGCCGAGCATGACAGCGACCAGCGCCCAGGTACCGATGGCGATGGGGCTGGACCAGAGGATGCCCAGTTCGCCGTTGGAGATCGACAGCGCGCGGCGCAGGTTCTGCTCCATCAGCCCGCCGAGGATGAAGCCCAGCAGCAGCGGTGAGAGCGGGAAGTCCAGCTTGCGCAGGATGTAGCCGAGGATGCCGATGGCGACCATCAGGAACAGGTCGAAGGTGGTGGCGTGCACGGCGTAGACGCCGATCGCGGTGATGATCGCGATGCCCGGCACCAGGGCCCAGTTCGGCACCGCGAGGATGCGGGTGAACACCCGCACCATCGGCACGTTGAGGATGATCAGCATGACGTTGGCGATGAACAGCGAGGCGATCAGGCCCCAGACGATGTTCGGCTGTTCCTGGAACAGCAGCGGGCCGGGGGTGATGTTGTACAGGCTGAGCGCGCCGATCATCACCGCGGTGGTGCCCGAGCCGGGCACGCCGAGGGTCAGCATCGGCACCAGGGCGCCGCAGGCGGAGGCGCCGATGGCGGTTTCCGGGGCGGCGAGGCCGCGCAGGTCGCCCTTGCCGAACTTGCCCGAGTCGCCGGCCATTTTCTTCTCGGTCATGTAGGCCACGGCGCTGGCCAGGGTCGCACCGGCGCCGGGCAGCACGCCCATGATGAAGCCGAGCAGGCCGCAACGGACATTGACCACGGCCACCGAGGCCGCTTCCTTCATGTTGAACAGCATGCGTCCGCTGGCCTCGACCATCTTGTGGCCGTGGTGGGTCTTCTCCAGCAGCAGGAGGATTTCGCTCACCGAGAACAGACCCAGCACCAGCACGACGAACTGGATGCCGTCGGAGACGTGGATGTTGTCGAAGGTGAAGCGGTACACGCCGCTGTTGGCGTCGATCCCGACGCTGGACAGGAACAGCCCGAGCAGCGCCGCCAGCAGCGTCTTCAGCGGCCGGTCGCCGGCCAGGCCGCCGAGGGCGACGATGGCGAAGACCATCAGCACGAAGTATTCCGCCGGGCCGAAGGCGATGGCCCATTTCGCCAGCAGCGGGGCGAACAGCACCATGCCGCAGGTGGCGATGAAGGCGCCGATGAAGGAGCTCCAGGCCGACAGCGACAGGGCCACGCCGGCCAGGCCGTTGCGGGCCATGGGGTAGCCGTCGAGGGTGGTCATCACGGTGGAGGCTTCGCCGGGGATGTTCAGCAGGATGGAGGAAATCCGCCCGCCGTATTCGCAGCCCAGGTACACGGCGGCCAGCAGGATCAGCGCCGATTCCGGCGGCAGGCCGAGGGCGAAGGCCACCGGGATCAGCAGGGCCACGCCGTTGATCGGGCCCAGGCCCGGCAGCAGGCCGACGACGGTGCCGATCAGGGTGCCGATCAGCGCGGTGATGAGGTTGTAAGGGCTCAGGGCGACGCCGAAGCCTTGCCCGAGGTAGCTCAATGTTTCCATGACGGTTTCCTCAGAGCAGGGGATCGAGGATGCCCAGCGGCAGCGGGACGTCCAGGGTGCGGTCGAACAGCACGTAGAGGCCGATGGCGAGCAGCGTTGCGGTGATCACGCTGGCCACCGGGCGGCCGCCGTAGATCAGCGCGATGAAGGTACCGATCATCGCGCTCGCCGGGATGAAGCCCAGCGGCTCGAACAGGCCGGCATAGACCGCCAGCAGGACGACGCAGAGCACCACCTTGCCCAGCAGGGCGCCTTCCAGCGCGGGCTCGTCGTCCTCGCGCTTGATCGGCGTGGGCCGCGCGATCAGCCAGGCCAGGCCCACGGTCATCAGGCCCAGGCAGAGCAGCGGGTAGGCGCGCGGGCCGACCGGTTCGTAGGAGAAGGGCGCCTGGAGCTGCCAGGCGATCAGGGCGAAGGCGACGCAGGCGAGCAGCCAGGCGCCGGCGAACAGCCGCTGGAAGAGGCTGGTACGGGACATGGGGAGTCTCCTTGCGCCGCCTTTGCGGAAGGCGGCGCTGCTCGGGGCGTTACTGGATGAGGCCGAACTCGCGGGCCAGCTGCTTGTACTGGGCGACCTGCTGCTTCACGTAGGCGTCCAGCTCCGGGCCGGTCATGGCGAAGGGGAACAGTTCGCGCTGGTCGCGCAGCTTGGCGAAGTCTTCGGAGGCCAGCAGTTTGTCGAAGGAGGCCTTCCAGAACTGGTAGTCCTCGTCGCTCACCTTCGGACCGACATAGAAGCCGCGCACCACCGGCCAGACGATGTCGAAGCCCTGCTCCTTGGCGGTGGGGATGTCGGCCATGCCTTCATCCTTCAGGCGCTCCTCGGCGAACACCGCGAGGATGCGCATCTTGCCGGCGCGGATGTGCGGCATGGAGTCGGAGATGTCCGTGCTGCCCACCTGGATGTGCCCACCCAGCAACGCCGTGGCGATCTCGCCGCCGCCTTCCAGGGCGACATAGCGCAGCTGCTTCGGATCGATGCCGGCGGCCTTGGCGATCAGCGCGGTCTGCATCCAGTCCTGGCTGCCGACGGTGCCGCCGGAGCCGATCACCACCTTGCCGGGGTCGGCCTTGAGTGCAGCCACCAGGTCGCCGAGGTTCTTGTACGGCGAGTCGCTGGGCACGGCGATGGCGCCGTAGCTGGTGCCGACGGCGGCCAGCCATTTCACGGCGTTCTCGTCGAAGCGGCCGAACTTGCCCTGCGCCAGGTTCAGCAGCGAGCCACTGGAGAAGGCGGTGATGGTGTTGCCGTCGGCCGGACGCTGGGCGACCACCGCGTTGTAGGCCACGGCGCCGACGCCGCCGGGCATGTAGGTGACGCGCATCGGCTTGGTCAGCAGCTTCTCGTCCACCAGGGCGCTCTGCGCCAGCTTGCAGGTGAGGTCGAAGCCGCCGCCGGGGGAGGCCGGGGCGATGCATTCCGGGCGCTTGGGCTCGGCCATCAGTTGGCTGGCGGCGAGCAGGGTGGCGCCAGCGAGGGTCAGGTTGCGCAGGACGGTGGACATGGTGGGATTCCTCTCTCTTGTTGTTCTTCGGGTTACCAGATCGCCAGGGAGTAGCTGAGGTAGATGCGCGTCTCGTCGGCGTCCCGCGCGAAGCTCGAACGGTAGGTGGCGTTACGCACGCGCACCGCGACGTCCTTGAGCGGGCCGCTCTGGATCACGTACTTGATGTCGGTGTTGCGCTCCCATTCCTTGCCGTGACCGTCCATGCCCGTGATTCTGGCATTGTCGCCGCTGATGTAGCGATTCATCAGGGTCAGGCCGGGAATGCCGAGCTTGGCGAAGTCATAGTCGTGGCGGACCTGCCAGGAGCGCTCGTCGGTTTCGGCGAAGTCGCCGACCTGGACGAAGTTGACGAGGTAGGGGTTGCTGCCGTCGATGTAGGGGAAGGCGCTGTCGCCGCTCATCCGCTGCCAGCCGAGGCTGAACTTGTTGGCACCCAGGGCGTAGCCGAGCATGCCGTTGAAGGCGCGGTTGTCGATCTCGCCGCCGCGCGCTTCGCCCTGGTCGTCGCTGATGGCCAGGCGCACGTCGGCGCTGAACTTGCCAGGGCCGAGCGGGTAACTGGCGAGCAGGCCGACGAAGTGCTGGCGGTACACCTCGTCCAGCTGCGCGTAGTGGTAGCGGCCGGTGAGGTTGTCGGTGAGCTTGTAGTCGCCGCCGGCCAGGTCGTAGTGCTTGCCCTCGGCGCTGCCGCCGGAGAAGCGGCGGTTCTTGTTGTTCAGCGCGAGGTCCTGCCAATCGGTGGAGTCGCGGTCCTTGACCTTCTCCAGGCGCCCGCCGGTGAAATTCAGGCCGGGCAGGTCGGTGGAGTTGAGCAGGCCGCCCTCGAAGGTCTGCGGGAACAGGCGGCTGTCGTTGGGCTGCAGGGTGGGCAGGTCGGGGATCAGGCTGCCGATCTTCAGCTCCGTCTCGGAGGCCTTGAACTTGGCGGTCAGGCCCAGCTTGCTGTACTCGTCGGCGGCGCGGCCGTCATCGTGGGTCGGCAGCAGGCCGGTGCCGGTGCGGTCCGGGGAAGAGTCGAGCTTGAGGCCGAGCATGCCCATGGCATCGAGGCCGACGCCGATGGTGCCGGGGGTGTAGCCGGACTGGAAGTCGAGGATGAAACCCTGCGCCCATTCCTCGCGCTTGGACTGGCCGGCGCCGTCGCGGAAGTCGCGGTTGAAGTAGATGTTCTGGGTACTGAGCGTGGCGCTGCTGTCTTCGATGAAACCGGCGGCCTCGCACAGCGGGGCGACTCCGGCGAATGCCAGCAGGGTAGGGGTCAGACGAATCGCAAAGGGCTTGCGAAAGGCCGGTGCAGCCAAAGGCCGGGCGGTGGGCATCTGTGGTCTCCGTTCTTGTTGTTGTCGCGAAAGGGCACCACGCCGCCTTCCGCTCTGTTGACGGTCTTTGCCGTCGTCGAGTCCGCTGCTCCTACCGTTGCGCCTGGGCAATGGGCGCTGGAAAGTCCGGGGTTGGGAGGCGGCTCGTTGGCGATGCTAACGGGCTAAGCTTTCGCCAGGCTTTCAGTCTCCTTTCGCAGTGATTTCAGCGAATTTCCCCCATTCACAGCGGCTCGCGGATGGGTAAACTGCCGGCCCGAACCTGTAGTCCGAGGGGTAGAAACGCGTGCGAATCCTCCTGGTAGAAGACCATCCGCAACTCGGCGAAAGCGTGGCCCAGGCGCTCAAGGGCGCCGGCTGGACCGTGGACCTGCTGCAGGACGGCGTGGCCGCCGACCTGGCGCTGGCCAGCGAGGACTACGCGCTGGCGATCCTCGATGTCGGCCTGCCGCGGCTGGACGGCTTCCAGGTGCTGGCGCGCCTGCGCGAGCGCGGCAAGACCCTCCCCGTGCTGATGCTCACCGCCCGCGGCGAAGTGCGCGACCGCGTGCACGGGCTGAACCTCGGTGCCGACGATTACCTGGCCAAGCCCTTCGAACTCTCCGAGCTGGAAGCGCGGGTGAAGGCTCTGCTGCGCCGCAGCGTGCTGGGCGGCGAACAGCAGCAGCGTTGCGGCGAACTGGTCTACGACCTGGGTGCGCGGCGCTTCACCCTGGCCGAGCAGGCTATGAACCTGACCTCCCGCGAGCAGGCCGTGCTGGAGGCGCTGATCGCCCGGCCTGGGCGGGTGATGAGCAAGGAGCAACTGGCGGCGCAGGTGTTCGGCCTGGACCAGGACGCCAGCGCCGACGCCATCGAAATCTACGTTCACCGCCTGCGCAAGAAGCTCGAGGGCAGCTCGGTGCGCATCGTCACTTTCCGTGGCCTGGGCTATCTGCTGGAAGCCCAGGATGGCTGAACGGCGTTGGGTGCTCCCTGGCACGGGCAGCCTGCGCGGGCGGCTGCTCTGGCGCCTCGGCGGCCTGCTGCTGGTGCTGCTGCTGATCGGCAGCGCCGCCACCTACTGGCGGGCGCGGCACGCGGCTGACATCGCCTATGACCGCACTCTGCTGGCTTCCGCGCGGGACATCGCCGACGGTCTCTATGCCAGCGACGGCACGCTGCGCGCCAATGTGCCCTACGTGGCGCTGGACAGCTTCGAGTACGACAGCGCCGGGCGCATCTTCTACCAGGTGATCGACCCCCAGGGGCACATGATCTCCGGCTACGAGAACCTCCCGGCGCCGCTGCCGACCACGCCGCGCACCGACGATTACCCGGCGCTGGCCAAGTTCTACGACGCCACCTACGAAGGCCAGGGTGTGCGGGTGGTCAGCCTGCTGCAGCCGGTGAGCCAGCCGACGGTCAGCGGCATGGCGGAGATCCGCGTCGCCGAAACAATGGGCGCCCGAGAACGGCTGGCGCGCAACCTGCTGGCCGACACCCTGCTCAACCTCGCTCTCTCGGCCATCGCCGCGCTGATGATGGTCTGGTACGCGGTGAGCGCCGGCCTGCGCCCGCTGGATCGCCTGCGCGAAGCAGTGGAGGAGCGCCAGCCGGACGACCTGCGGCCGCTGCCGGAAGTCCGCGTTCAGAAGGAGTTGCGCCCGCTGGTGGCGGCGCTCAACCACTTCACCGTGCGCCTGCGCGGGCTGTTCGACCGGCAGTCGCAATTCATTGCCGAGGCGTCCCATGAACTGCGTACGCCGTTGGCGGCACTCAAGGCGCGTCTGGAGCTGGGGCTGCGCGAGCAGGACCCGCAGCAATGGCGCGCGACCCTGGTGGACGCCGTGCAGAACACCGACCGGGTGACCGGGCTGGCCAACCAGTTGCTGTCCCTGGCGCGGGTGGAGAGCGGCGCCCGCGCCATCGCTGAGGGCGCAGGGGAGAGCATCGAGCTGGGCCAGTTGGCCCGCGAACTCGGCCTGGCGCTGGCGCCGCTGGCCTATTCGCGCGGCGTGGCGCTGGCGCTGGAGGCGGACGAGCCGGCCTGGGTGAAGGGCGATCCGACCCTGCTCAACGAGCTGCTCAGCAACCTGGTGGACAACGCCATCGCCCACGCCCCGGCGGACGGCAATGTGATCATCCGCGTGCGCTCGCCGGCGGAGCTGGAGGTCGAGGACGACGGCCCCGGCATCCCGCCGGAGGAGCGCGACAAGGTATTCCGCCGCTTCTATCGCCGTCGCCAGCAGGGCACCGGCCTGGGGCTGGCTATCGTCGGCGAGATCTGCAGCGCGCACCGGGCGCGGATCGAGCTGGGGCAGGGCGAGTTGGGCGGGTTGTTGGTGCGGGTGACTTTCCCGGCAGAAAACGCCTGAGGCAGAAGCGCGAAACCCGCCGGAGAGGGCGGGTTTCGAAGTGGGCGAGGGTTTTTCGTAGGAGCGAGCTTGCTCGCGAACCTATCGGCAGCGAAACTCCTTCGCGAGCAAGCTCGCTCCTACAGGTTGACCGCTGCCGCCGGCTCGCCTTTGACGTCGCTTACTGCAGCATGCTCATCGCCGCTTCCATCGCGGCGGAGAGGTCTTCGTCTTCCTTCACGTCCGCCGTCGGGTCCAGGCCCAGCTTGGAGAAGGCCGGGATGGTCGCCCAGTCCAGCTCGGTATAGGGGTGCTGGCTGCCGAGGTAGCTCTGCAGGGTGGCGACCTGGACGATGTCCACGTAGTCGACCTTGGCCGAATCGCGGCTGAAGTCCAGGTGCTGGCCGGGCACGGCGGCGATCGGCGCGGGGAAGTCCCAGGCCTTGAGGATGCGGTCGCCGATGATCGGGTGGATGCGCTCGATCACGTGGTTGAGGCTGATGGAGTCGGCCAGCAGCTCGCTGTGCTCCTCGGCGTAGGTGAGGATCGGCAGCACGCCGATCTGGTGCACCAGGCCGGCCAGGGTCGCCTGGTCCGGCGCCAGGCGGGTGTAGTGGCGGCACAGGGCGTGGCAGATGCCGGCGATCTCGGTGCTCTTGTTCCACACCTCGCGCATCTTGCGGTCGACCACGTCGGAGGTGGCCTGGAACATCTGCTCCATGGCAAGGCCCGTGGCCAGGTTGCAGGTGTAGTTGATCCCCAGGCGGCTGATCGCCATCTGCAGGTCGTTGATTTCCTTGTTGGTGCGCAGCAGCGGGCTGTTCACCACCTTGATGATGCGCGCGGTCAGCGCGGCGTCGTTGCCGATCACCTTGCTGAGGTCCTGGATGCTGATGTCCGGGTCTTCCGCCGCCTCGCGAACGCGCAGGGCGACTTCCGGCAGCGTCGGCAGCACCAGCTCATCGTTGTCGATGGCCCGCAGCAGTTCCTGTTGTACTTTTTCGGCAAGCTTGCTCATGCAGTGTCCTTCAGGGAAAGCCGGGCTCCCCGCCCGGCACGGAAATTCAGCGCTGGATCTCGCGGTCGCTGTCCAGAACGTAAGGCAGGTCCAGCAGGCGCAGGGGCTGGTCCTCGCCCAGGCGGACATTGCCGTCGGCTGCGGCATCGTCCTGCAGCACGGCGAGCAGCTCCACGCCGTCGCTCGCGCGGGCGGCCAGTACCACTTCGCCGACGCTGGTGGAGTGCACCGGCGAGAACAGTTCGCGGCCCGGCTCCGGCAGTTCGGCGCCGTCGAGTTTCAGGCGCTGCAGGCGACGCTTGAGGCGGCCCAGGTACTGCATGCGGGCGACGATCTCCTGACCGGTGTAGCAGCCTTTCTTGAAGCTCACGCCGCCCACTGCCTGCAGATTGATCATCTGCGGGATGAACAGCTCGCGGGTAGCGCCGAACACCTGGCCGACGCCGGCGCGAACCTGGCCGAGCAACCAGTCGTTGAGCTCGGCGTGGGGCAGGCGGGCCTGCAGCAGGTCGGCGATGGCCG
>NZ_JBGLYK010000077.1:0-23267 GCF_047304025.1 Pseudomonas sp. Pseusp97
GCCGACCAACCAGGTCTCTGCCTTCCCGGCCGAATGGGCCTCGCCCACCAATGACCCGGCGCTGCCCTTCGAGCACATCGGCTTCACCGTGCCCTGGAACATGTCCGAGCAACCGGCACTTTCGATCAACTGCGGCTTCACCGCCGAAGGCATGCCCATCGGCCTGCAGATCGTCGGCCCGCGCTTCGCCGACATCGATGTCCTGCGCCTGGGCAAGGCCTACGAGCACTGGCGCGGTCCCATCCACCACTGGCCACAGCCGCCGGGAGCCGACTAGGCTCAAGCACACCGCCGACCACAAGGAACCGATCGCGCGCCCATGCAGTACTCCGCCTACATCGCACACCTGCTGGTGGTCATCCAGTTGCTGGGGATAGTCGCTGCCGTCCACGCCGTGCTCAGCGTGCGCACCGCGCAGGGCGCCATCGCCTGGGCGACCTCGCTGGTGTTCATGCCGCTGCTGACGCTGGTGCCCTATCTGGTATTCGGCCGCAGCCGCTTCGACGCCTACATCGGCGCACGCCGGCAGGCCAACGAGGAAATGCACGTGGCCGCCGCCGAACTGGACTGGCGGCCCTGGGTGGAAGAAGCCCTCGCCGCCCGCCAGTACCATGCCTACAAATCGCTCAAGGCCATGGTCGCCCTGGCGCGCATGCCGACGCTGGCGAACAACAAGGTGCGCCTGCTGGTGAACGGCAAGGCTTCCTTCGAGGCGATGTTCGAGGCCATTTCCAGCGCGCGGAAAGTCATCCTGGTGCAGTTCTTCATCGTCCGCGACGACGCCCTGGGCCAGCGCCTCGCACAGTTGCTGCTGGAGCGCGCGGCCAACGGCGTGGACGTGTTCCTGCTGTATGACGGCATCGGCAGTCATGCGCTGTCGCGCCGCTACATCGAGCGCCTGCGCCAGGGCGGCGTGCAGGTGCACGCCTTCAGCACCGGCAGCGGGATGATCAACCGCTTCCAGGTGAACTTCCGCAACCACCGCAAGATCGTGGTGGTCGACGGCGTGCGCGGCTTCGTCGGCGGGCACAACGTGGGGGTCGAGTACCTGGGCGAGAAACCGCCGCTGGCGCCCTGGCGCGACACCCACATCGAGCTGCACGGGCCCGCCGTGGCCTGCCTGCAGGAATGCTTCGCCGAGGACTGGTTCTGGGCCACCCACGCGCTGCCGACGCTGATCCTGCCCGATGGCTACGACGACGCCGGGATGCTCTGCCAGGTAGTGCCCAGCGGCCCGGCGGATACCCAGGAAACCTGCTCGCTGTTCTTCGTCGAATCGATCAACGCGGCGGTGGAGCGGGTGTGGATCACCACGCCGTATTTCGTCCCTGACGAAGCCGTCGCCGCCGCCCTGCGCCTGGCGGTGCTGCGCGGCGTGGACGTGCGCATCCTGCTGCCCTCGCGGCCGGACCACAAGACGGTGTATGCCGCGTCCAGCCTGTATGCGCTGGAGGCCGTGCGCGCCGGCGTGCGGGTATTCCGCTACCAGCCGGGGTTCCTGCACCAGAAGGTGGTGCTGATCGACCACGACAGCGCCGCCGTGGGCAGCGCCAACCTGGACAACCGATCCTTCCGCCTGAACTTCGAGATCATGGTGATCACCGTCGACGACGGCTTCGCCCGAGACGTGGAGGCCATGCTGGAGGAAGATTTCGCCCAGTCGGTGGAGATGACTCTGGACGACCGCAAGCGCGTGCACCGGCTGCAACAGCTGGGGATGCGGGTGGCGCGGCTGGTGTCGCCGATTCTCTGAAGGTTCGGAGCGGCGATGTTCGCGAGCAAGCTCGCTCCTACGAGGAGCGAGCTCGCCATGAGCCTGTAGGAGCGAGCTTGCTCGCGAACGCTTTTCCCGCACCAAAGAAAACGCCCGGCTCACTCTCGTGAACCGGGCGTTTCTTTCTCTAGCGCGAGGTCATCAGGCTGGCGCGGAGGAGCGGATCAGGTGGTCGAAGGCGGAGAGCGACGCCTTGGCGCCTTCGCCGACCGCGATCACGATCTGCTTGTACGGAACGGTGGTCACGTCACCGGCAGCGAAGATGCCCGGCAGCGAAGTCTCGCCGCGAGCGTCGACGATGATCTCGCCACGCGAGGTCAGCTCGATGGTGCCCTTGAGCCATTCGCTGTTGGGCAGCAGGCCGATCTGCACGAAGATGCCTTCCAGGTCGATGGACTTGAACTCTTCCGAGTTGCGGTCCTTGTAGACCAGGCCGGTGACCTTCTGGCCATCGCCTTTCACTTCGCTGGTCAGCGCGCTGGTGATCACGTCCACGTTCGGCAGGCTGAACAGCTTGCGTTGCAGCACGGCGTCGGCGCGCAGCTTGCTGTCGAACTCCAGCAGGGTCACGTGGGACACGATGCCAGCCAGGTCGATCGCCGCCTCGACGCCGGAGTTGCCGCCGCCGATCACCGCCACGCGCTTGCCCTTGAACAGCGGGCCGTCGCAGTGCGGGCAGAAGCACACGCCCTTGGCCTTGTACTCCTTCTCGCCCGGCACGCCCATTTCGCGCCAGCGGGCGCCGGTGGCGAGGATCAGCGACTTGGCCTTCAGGCTGCCGCCGCCCTCGAACTGCACTTCGTGCAGGCCGCCGGCAGTCTTCGCCGGGATCAGCGCGCTGGCGCGCTGCAGGTTCATGATGTCGACGTCGTAGTGCTTGACGTGTTCTTCCAGCTGACGCGCCAGTTTCGGGCCTTCGGTCTCGGTTACCGAGATGAAGTTCTCGATGGCCATGGTGTCCAGCACCTGGCCGCCGAAGCGTTCGGCTGCGACACCGGTACGGATGCCTTTACGCGCGGCGTAGATCGCTGCCGCAGCGCCAGCCGGGCCACCGCCGACGACCAGCACGTCGAATTCTTCCTTCGCCGACAGTTTCTCGGCTTCGCGGGCAGCGGCGCCGGTGTCGATCTTGGCGAGGATTTCTTCCACGCCCATGCGGCCCTGGCCGAACACTTCACCGTTGAGGTAGATGCTCGGCACAGCCATCACCTGGCGGCGCTCGACTTCTTCCTGGAACAGCGCGCCGTCGATGGCGACGTGGCGGATGTTCGGGTTGAGCACGGCCATCAGGTTCAGCGCCTGGACGACGTCCGGGCAGTTCTGGCAGGACAGCGAGAAGTAGGTTTCGAACTCGAACGAACCCTGGATGCCCTTGATCTGCTCGATCACGTCGGCTTCGAGCTTGGACGGGTGGCCGCCGACCTGCAGCAGCGCCAGCACCAGGGAGGTGAATTCGTGGCCCATGGGGATGCCGGCGAAAGCCAGGCCGATGTTCGCCCCCGGGCGGTTCAGCGCGAAGGACGGCTTGCGCTCGTCGCTGCCATCTTCACGCAGGGTGATCTTGTCGGTCAGGCCGACGATTTCGTGCAGCAGCTCGCTCATCTCGCGGGATTTGTCGCTGTCATCGAGGGACGCGACGATCTCGAACGGCTGCTGGACCTTTTCCAGGTAGGCCTTCAACTGGGTTTTAAGAGTGGCGTCCAACATGATTCAAATCCTCGGAATTTGAGCAAAGGGGTTCCCCGGCAGACTTTTCAGCCCACCCTACGCACGCTTTTGGCTTGGGTAGGGAGGATGCCGGTAGACATCCTCGGGGTGTAGCCAAACGGCTCGGGAAGCTTTCGTGGGCGGGCGCCCGGTGGTTGCGCGGCGGGAGCCGCCGCGAAACCGCTTCCCGGCGCGTTCTTAGATCTTGCCGACCAGGTCCAGCGACGGAGCCAGGGTCTTCTCGCCTTCTTTCCACTTGGCCGGGCAGACTTCGCCCGGGTGAGCGGCGGTGTACTGGGCAGCTTTCAGCTTGCGCAGGGTTTCGCCGACGTCACGAGCGATCTCGTTGGAGTGGATTTCGACGGTCTTGATGATGCCTTCCGGGTTGATCACGAAGGTGCCGCGCAGAGCCAGGCCTTCTTCCGGGATGTGTACGCCGAAGGCGTTGGTCAGCTGGTGGGTCGGGTCACCGATCAGCGGGAACTGGGCTTTGCCAACGGCCGGGGAAGTTTCGTGCCACACCTTGTGGGAGAAGTGGGTATCGGTGGTCACGATGTAGACCTCGGTACCGGCCTTCTGGAACTCGGCGTAGTTGTTGGCGGCGTCTTCGATCTCGGTCGGGCAGTTGAAGGTGAAGGCTGCCGGCATGAAGATCAGAACGGACCACTTGCCCTTGAGGGATTCTTCGGTGACTTCGATGAACTTGCCGTTATGGAAAGCGTTGACCTTGAACGGTTGAACGGGGGTGTTGATCAGGGACATTAGGCAATTCCTCAATGAGAGTTTGTCGTTTAATCGAGTGGTCGATCGGTTGAAATTCGACAGGGGCAAGATTATCGCCTGATGACAAGGAATGCCCATTGATTTAGGGCATCACGGAAATTGAGTCTCTCTATGGAGATATCTATAAAAGGAAGAAGTTTCCTATCAAGCGAAGCGCCCCGTCCTACGCATGAAAAACGCCTCCGAAGCCTCTGCGCAGCGGCTCGGCGACCGCCCCCGCGAAACCGGCGGCGGGCGCGGGACTTTTACCTTGGCCCGAAATGATCGCCAGGACAACGCCAGTCGCGACGTACGGCGCTTCGAAGATTTCCGAGCGCGCCGGTGTTCCTGCTTCGCTGGTCAAGCCTGCCCACGAGCCTATGCTTGTGCCTGAGGGCCCTTCGCCAAGCGGCTCTCGCCGTCCAAGGACAGCCTTCGCGAGGCGGCGCCGCCGCACGCATGACGACGAGGACTCCCGATGATCCAGTTCCTGCTCGGCGACGAAACGGTCCACGCCGACGGCTTCGCGCCCGAGACCAGCCTGCTCGACTACCTGCGCATCCACCGCGCGCGTACCGGCACCAAGGAGGGCTGCGCCTCGGGCGACTGCGGCGCCTGCACCGTGGTGCTCGCCGAGCCCGAGGGCGAAGCGCTGCGCTATCGCGCGGTGAACGCCTGCATCACCCTGCTGGGAGCGGTGCACGGGCGCCAGGTACTGACCGTGGAACACCTCGGCGGGCCCGGCGCGCTGCACCCGGTGCAGCAGGCCATGGTGGACTGCCACGCCTCGCAGTGCGGCTTCTGCACGCCGGGCATCGTCATGTCGCTGTTCGCCTGGCGCCACTCGCCGCCGCCGCATGATCGCGAGACGGCACTGACCGCTCTCTCCGGCAACCTGTGCCGCTGCACCGGCTACCGGCCGATCCTCGACGCCGCCACGCAGATCGCCGGACAGCCCTGCCACGATCACTTCGAGCAGAACTCCGCCCTGACCGTGGCCCGCCTGCAGGAGATATCCACCGCCGGCGCGCTGCGCGAGGACGAGGCCCAGGCCTGGTTGCCCGGTTCGCTGGATGAGCTGGACGCGCTGCTCCAAAGTCATCCGCAGGCACGACTGATCGCCGGCGGCACCGACCTGGCGCTGGAAGCCACGCAGAACCTCAGGGCGTTTGCGGCGCTGATCCACCTCGACCGGGTGAGCGAGCTGCAACGCCTGGAAGTCCACCCCGAACACCTGCTGATCGGCGCCGCGCGGACCTACGCCGACTGCTTCGACGCGCTGCAGGAATTCCCTGGCGTCGCTGCCCTGCTGGAACGTCTGGGTTCGCTGCAGATCCGCCAGCGCGGCACCCTGGGCGGCAACATCGCCAACGCCTCGCCCATCGGCGACATGCCACCGGTGCTGCTGGCCCTGGATGCCCGGCTGCGCCTGCGCAAGGCGGGGGTTACCCGCGAAGTTCCCCTCGACGGCTTCTTCACCGGCTATCGCCAGACTGTGCTGCAACCCGGCGAGTACATCGAGGCGCTGCTGATTCCGCGCCTGCGCAGCCATCAGCGCTTCCGCGTCGACAAGGTGTCCAAGCGCCGCGACGACGATATTTCCGCCGTCTGCCTGGCGCTGCGCCTGGACTTCGACGAAGCCGGCACCATCACTGACGCACGCCTGGCCTGCGGGGGCATGGCCGCCACGCCATTACGCGGTGCCAACACCGAAGCGGTCCTGCGCGGCAGGCCCTTCGATGCCGCTGCGGTGACCGCTGCGCAAGCCGCGATCCCGGTGGATTTCCAGCCCATCGACGACCTGCGCGCCAGCGCCGCCTATCGCCTGAAGGTGGCGCAGAACCTGCTGCAGCGCGCACTACTGGAATGGACCCAGAGCCCTGCGGAGGTGCGCCATGCGTAGCCTGCCACCGCTGGCCAGCAACGGCGTCGCGGTCGCCATCCACAGCGCGGGCAAGCCCCGCGAGCACGACAGCGCCGCGCTGCACGTGAGCGGCGCGGCACGCTATGCGGACGATCTGAAGGAGCCGCGCGACCTGCTGCACGCCGCCGTCGGCCTCACTGAAATCGCCTGCGGCGCCGTGCTCTCCCTCGACCTCGACGCCGTGCGCCGCGCACCCGGCGTAGTCGCCGTGCTGACCCTGGCCGACGTGCCCGGCCACACCGACATCGGCCCGGTCTTTCCCGGCGACCCGCTGCTGGCCGGCGAGCGGGTGAAGTACCACGGCCAGGCGCTGTTCGCCGTCGCCGCGCAAAGCCTGATCCAGGCAAGCCGAGCGGTGCTCCTGGCGAAGGTCGAGTACGCGAAGGAAGACCCGCTGATCGATCCGCTGCGAGCCAAGGCCGAGGAGCGTTTCGTGCGCCCGCCGCACCACATGCGCCGGGGCGATGCCTTGGCCGCGCTGGAACAGGCGCCCCAGGTGCTGGAGGCCCGCCAGTTCATCGGAGGACAGGAGCACTTCTACCTCGAAGGCCAGGCCTCGCTGGCGTTGCCGACCGACGATGGCGGCATGCTGGTGCACACCTCCAGCCAGCACCCGAGCGAAGTGCAGAAACTGGTGGCCGAGGTGCTGGCGATTCCGTTGGCCAAGGTCACGGTGGAAGTGCGGCGCATGGGCGGTGGTTTCGGCGGCAAGGAGACCCAGGCCGCGCCTTTCGCCTGCCTCGCCGCGCTGCTCGCGCACAGGACCGGGCGCGCGGTGAAGTTGCGCCTGCCGCGCGCCGACGACATGCGCCTGACCGGCAAGCGCCACCCCTTCCATAACCGCTACCGCATCGGCTTCGACGATGACGGCCGGCTGCTCGCCGCGCAGCTCGAAGTGGTGGGCGACTGCGGCCATTCGCCGGACCTCTCCGATGCCATCGTCGACCGCGCGATGTTCCATGCCGACAACGCCTACTTCATCCCCGACGTCGCCATCTCCGGCTACCGCAGCTTCACCAACATCGTCTCGCACACTGCCTTCCGCGGCTTCGGCGGGCCGCAGGGGATGATGATCATCGAACGCGCCATGGATGACATCGCCCGCGCGGTCGGCAAGGACCCGCTCGAAGTGCGCAAGCTGAATCTTTACGGCGGGATGGGTAGAGATCTGACTCCCTACCACCAGAAGGTCGAGCACAACCTGCTGGGCGAGCTGATCGCCCGGCTGGAGCAGAGCAGCGACTATGCCGCGCGCCGCTTGGCGATCCATGAGTTCAATGCACGGAGCCCGGTGCTGAGAAAGGGCTTGGCGCTGACGCCGGTGAAGTTCGGCATCTCCTTCACCGCGCAGCACCTCAACCAGGCCGGCGCGCTGGTGCACCTCTACACCGACGGCAGCATCCAGCTGAACCATGGCGGCACGGAAATGGGCCAAGGCCTGAACACCAAGGTCGCGCAGCTGGTCGCCGAGGAATTCCAGGTGCCGCTGGAGCGCGTGGTGATCACTGCCACGCGCACCGACAAGGTGCCCAACACCTCGCCCACCGCGGCCTCCAGCGGCACCGACCTGAATGGCATGGCCGCCCGCGATGCCGCGCGTACGCTGAAGAAGCGCCTGGTCGACTTCCTCGCCGAACGCGATGGGGTGAAGCCGCAGGAGATACGCTTCGAGCACGGCGGCGTGACTGTCGGCGCGCAACACCTGGGCTTCACCGAGGTCATCCAGGCTGCCTACTTCGCGCGCATCCAGCTCTCCGCCACCGGCTTCTACCGCACGCCGAAAATCTTCTACGACCGCGAGAAGGGCCAGGGCCATCCGTTCTTCTATTTCGCCTATGGCGCGGCGGTGTCCGAGGTGGAAGTGGACACGCTGACCGGCGAATACCGCGTGCGGCGGGTGGACATCCTCCACGACGTCGGCCGCAGCGTGAACCCGGCCATCGACATCGGCCAGATCGAGGGCGGCTTCGTCCAGGGCATGGGCTGGCTGACCACCGAGGAACTGCGCTGGGACGACTCGGGCAAGCTGCTCACCGTTGGGCCGGCGACCTACAAGATCCCGGCGGCGAGCGACGCCCCGGAAGATTTCCGCGTGGCGCTGTTCGACCGTCCCAACGAGGAGGACAGCGTGTACCTGTCCAAGGCCGTGGGCGAGCCGCCGTTCATGCTGGCAATCTCGGTGTGGTCGGCGCTGCGCGATGCCATCGCCAGCCTGGCGGATTACCGGCTGAGCCCCGACCTGGATACGCCGGCGACGCCGGAGCGGGTGCTCTGGGCCTGTGAGGCGATGCGCCAGTCTCAGCAAGAGCACCCTCTCCCTAGCCCTCTCCCGCAAGCGGGAGAGGGGACTGATCGGCGCGAGGCGAACCCATGCATTCAACCGACATCTGCGGCGTCAGACGACCCACTGACCGCGACCGCTGCAGCGGACAGCCCCCTTTCCCTCCGGGAGAGGGTTGGGGTGAGGGAAAATCCGCCAACTCCCGACTCGACCCAGGAACCCCAACCATGACCCGCCACTGGATGGAAGCCATCGCCCGCCTGCGCGACAGCGCCGAGCCCTACGTGCTGGTCACCGTGATCGGCGTGCAGGGCTCCACGCCCCGCGAATCCGGCAGCAAGATGCTGGTCACCGCCGGGGAAGCCTTCGACACCATCGGCGGCGGCCACCTGGAATTCGCCGCCATCGAACACGCGCGCCAGCTACTGCTCGCCGGCAAGGACCAACAGGCGCTGGAGCACTTTCCCCTGGGCGCGCGGCTGGGCCAATGCTGTGGCGGACGCGCCAGCCTGTTGTTCGAATGCTTCGCCGCACGCGGGCCGCAGGTCGTGCTGTTCGGCGCCGGCCACGTGGGCCGCGCCCTGGCGCCGCTGCTGGCCGGGCTGCCGCTGCGCCTGGAGTGGGTGGACAGCCGGGCGGCTGAGTTTCCCCAGTCCGTGCCCAAGGGCGTGCGCGTGCGCCTGCTGGATGAGCCCGAAGACGCCGTGCACGAAGCGCCGCCCGGCAGCTACTTCCTGGTCATGACCCACAACCACCCGCTGGACTACGCCATCGCCGAGGCGGTGCTCAAGCGCGGCGACGCGGGCTTCCTCGGCATGATCGGCTCGCGGACCAAGGCGCGGCGCTTCCAGATGCGCCTGGAGCAACGCGGTTATCCACAGCAGGTGATCGAGCAGATGCATTGTCCCATCGGCCTCGCCGAAGTGCCGGGCAAGCGCCCGCTGGAAGTGGCGATCTCGATCGCTGCCCAGGTCATCGCCCGTTACCACCAGGACGCCCCCGCCCGGCAGACCCGCGAAGGCGTGGAATGGGCCGCGCTGTGTAGCGAAGGCTCATGCGACGACGCGTCGGAGCGCGCAAAAACCTGACCAACGCGACAACAGTTTTTCCCCGCGCCGCCGATACCCTCAACGACCCCGTCTCTTCGCCCGCCACTGGCGGGCGTTTCGTTGTGCGTTCGGAGGAAAACAAGAAAATGCGCCTGCGAAGTATCCAGACCCAACTCATCCTCAGCATGGGCACTGCCCTGCTCATCAGCCTGCTCATCGTCCTCGGCCTGTATGCCGTGCTGGTCAATCGCCTGAGCGAGCGCTACCTGCTCGAACAGGCGCTGCCGGCGAGCATCCAGGCGATTGCCAACGACTTCGAGAAGCGCCTCACCGGCCCGATCACCGCAGCGGCGGGCATCGCCGAGAACACCCTGGTGCAGGACTGGCTGGCCGCCGGCGAAAGCCAGGAGAAACTGGCCGAGTTCACCCGCTACCTGGGCGGTATCCGCGCGTCCCAGAAGGCCTTCTCGGCGCTGATCACCTCCAACGCCAGTGGCGCCTACTACAGCGACAAGGGCAAGGAGCGCACGCTCAGCCGCAGCGAGCCGAAGGACAGCTGGTACTTCCAGTTCATCGACAGCGGCAAGCCGCGCATGTGGAACATCGACACCGACGGCA
The DNA here is from genome assembly GCF_047304025.1 of Pseudomonas sp. Pseusp97. Classification (NCBI taxonomy): domain Bacteria; kingdom Pseudomonadati; phylum Pseudomonadota; class Gammaproteobacteria; order Pseudomonadales; family Pseudomonadaceae; genus Pseudomonas; species Pseudomonas sp. Pseusp97. Next base: position 10,116 of record NZ_JBGLYK010000077.1, read on the forward strand.
GTACCGGCGAACTGGCGCTGTTCATCGACCAGCGCGTGGAACAGGACGGCAAGCTGCTCGGCATCGCCGGGCTGGGCCTGGAGATGCGCGAGCTGTCGACGCTGATCCGCGACTTCCGCTTCGGCCGGTCCGGCCGCGTGTACCTGGTGAAGAACGACGGCCAGGTGCAGATCCATCCCGACGCCTCGCTGCCCAAGGGGCGCAACCTCGGCGACCTGATCGGCGCCAGCGCCGCGAGCCAACTGCTTGGCCAGCAAGGCTTCCACAGCGCCCGCTTCGAGCGCGGCGGCGAGGATTTCCTGGCCACCAGCCTGCCCCTGCATGACCTGGGCTGGACCCTGGTGAGCGAAGTGCCGGAAGCGGAGATCTACGCCGACGCCCGCGAGGCGCTGGCCTTCTCCGGCCTCGCCGGGGCCGTGGTGGCCCTGCTCTGCCTGGCGCTGGTGGTGCTGATGGCGCGCAGCCTCGCCAGACCGATCCGCCAGGTCACCGGCGCGCTGCTGGAGATCGGCGGCGGGGGTGGCGACCTCACCCGCCGCCTGGACGACAGCCGGGCGGACGAACTCGGGGACCTGGCGCGCGGCTTCAATAGTTTCCTCGAAGGCCAGCGTGCGCTGATCGGTGCGGTGCTCGGCACCAGCCAGCAACTGCTGCGCACCGTCGGCGAAGTGGCGCAGGTGGTGGACAACACCGCCGACCGTGCCGGCCGCCAGCAGGAAATGACCGACATGGTTGCCACGGCGGTGAACGAGATGGGCAGCACGGTGCAGGAAATCGCCCGCAACGCCGAGCAGGCCGCCAGCGCCTCGCAACAGGCACGTGAGGAAGCCGGTGAAGCGAGGCGGGTGGTCGGCGGCTCGCTGCAGGTCGGCCAGCGCATGTCCGGGGAGATCGGCGAAGCGGCCGGCGCCGTGGGCGAGCTGGCCGGGCAGGTGGCGAGCATCGACCAGGTGCTGGCGGTGATCCGTGGCGTTTCCGAGCAAACCAACCTGCTCGCCCTCAATGCCGCGATCGAGGCGGCGCGCGCTGGCGAACTGGGGCGTGGCTTCGCCGTGGTGGCCGATGAGGTGCGCGCGCTGGCCAGCCGCACACAAGGCTCCACCGACGAAATCCTCGCGATCATCCAGCGCCTGAAGGACGGCGCGGAGGCTGCCGTACGCTCGATGCAGTCCAGCCAGCAGACCACCGGGCAGAGCCTGGCGGCCAGCGAACAGGCCGGCGCCTCGCTGGGCGCCATCGCCGACCAGGTGGAGCGCATCAGCGACATCAACCACCAGGTCGCCACGGCCACCGAGGAGCAGTCGGCGGTGACCGAGGACATCAATCGCAACGTGCAGGGCATCGCCGATCTTGCCCACGCCACCACCCGCGAAGTTCAGCATGGACGCGAGCAGTGCCGCGAGCTGCGGAACCTGGCCGATGACCTTGCGCGGCAGATGGCGCAGTTCCGCCTTTGAGGGGCTCTGGGGCCGGCCTCGTGCCGGCGCCTTTTCCCCAGCGTTATCCACAGGTTTCCCAAGCGAGGCGGCGGGCTTTTTGCGATGGATGGCGGGGGATCACGGCCAATCAGCGCACGGAGTGTGTTGTCGGCGAGACACCTTGCCCACAAGTTGCCCACAGATTGTCCAGAGATTTGCCCCCAACCCGCCGTACGCGACCCACTCGCCCCGTGAAAAGCCCTAGCCCAGGCACTGCAAGCCCTGTATCAATCCGATGAATAACTCACCGACCGGTCAGAACCGGCGATGCCCCCTGTTTTCGAGGAATTTCACTCACACCTTTTCCACAGCTTGTTCATATTTTGCTCAACAGGACACAGGACAATTGATCAGAAAATGAGCGAAGCGCTGAAGGCTGCGGAGTACGTGGGCAGGAGAAGTCCGACCACAGGTTATCCACAGGCGGTTCCACGGCGTCTGGGGAGAAGAATCAGGTGTTCAGCAATTGCGCCTGGACGCGCCCACGACTGAGATCGCCCAGCAGCCTCTGCAGCGGCTTCACCTGGGTAGTCGGCAGGTTCACCGTCATGCGCACGCCTCCTGCGCCAAAGGCTTCGTCTTCGACACTGGCGCCGAGCGCCAGGACTCGCGCCTTGAACAGTGCGTGCTCGGCGAAGCTGCAGTCGAATGCCAGCCGGTTGCTGGGCACCAGTTCGACGCGTTCGGCATCCTGCAGGCATTTCGCTGCGCAGCCACCGTAGGCGCGGGCCAGACCGCCGGTGCCGAGCTTGATGCCACCGAACCAGCGACTGACCACCACCACCACGCGATCCATGTCCTGCCCTTCGATGGCGACCAGCATGGGCCGGCCGGCGGTGCCGCCGGGCTCGCCGTCGTCGCTGAAGCGGTACTGGTTGCCCAGCTTCCAGGCCCAGCAGTTGTGCCCGGCGCTGGGGTCGCGGTGGGCGGCGAGGAAGGCCTGGGCCTCGGCCTCGCTGGCAATGGGGGCGGCGACGCAGTGGAAGCGGCTCTTGCGGATGTCTTCCTCGTAAACCGCAGGGCCGGCGAGGGTGAAACTCATGCAGAAGTTGGCGGCGGCGTCAGCCCGCAACCCTTGAGGATGATGCGGATGAGGTTGTCGCTGGCATCGCTGAAATCCTGCCTGGAGAGGCGCTTGCGGCCGGTGACGAAGCCGATCTGGGTGGCGAAGTCGGCGTAGTGCTGGGTGCTGCTCCAGATCAGGAAGATCAGGTTCACCGGGTCGACGGCGTCCATCTTGCCGGCGTCGATCCAGGCCTGGAATACCGCGGCGCGGCCGGCGAACCAGGTGCGATAGTCCTGGCTGAAGTGTTCGGAAAGGCATTCGCCACCGCTGATGATCTCCATGGCAAACACCCGCGAAGCCTGGGGGTAGCGGCGGGAGAATTCCATCTTGGCGCGGATGTACGTCGCCAGCGCGACGGCCGGATCATCGTCCACGGTGAGGTGGTTGAAGGTGCTGTCCCACAACTCGAGGATGTTGCTCAGCACCGCCACGTACAGCCCCAGCTTGTTGCTGAAGTAGTAATGCAGGTTGGCCTTGGGCAGGCCGACGCGCTGGGCGATGGTGTTCATGCTGGTGCCCTTGAAGCCGTGGCGGGCGAACTCCTCCTCGGCGGCGGCGAGGATGGCTTCCTCGTTCTTCTGGCGAATGCGGCCGGCGGGCTTTTCGCCGTTGGGCGCGGTATGGGCGGGTACCTGGAGGGTCATGCGGGATGTCCGTGCATTGAGCGGGGGCGCTGCATGGATAACCCAGGCGGGTAGCGGGATCAAGCGCGAGGCGCGAAAAAGGGCAGGAACCGGGCTCATCCGGCTCCTGCCCTGCTCGCGGCGCCCCCGGCAGCCGGCCGGGGGCCTGGCATCACTTGGTGGTGCCGGTGGTGCCGGAGCTGTGGTGACCACCACCGCCACCGCTGTTGCCGATGGCGACGCCGGCGGCGACGACCGCTGCGCCGATGCTCACGGCCTCACCGACGGTCAGCTGACCATACAGCGGTGTGGCCAGCCCCATGCCGGAGCAGGTGGCCGGGACCGGAACGATGGCGGCAGCACGATCCTTGTCGTCCTGGTCGCCAGGGTTCTGCGCCTGGGGCTCCTGGTCATTCTTGCCGCCGCCCCACAGCGGAGCGCAGTCGGTCGTGGCGACCACTGCCTCGTCGACCTTCGTATCTTCTTTCACAGCCGCCGGCTGGGTGCGGAACACGACATCCTGATAGAAGCCGCCCGCGTGGGTGCGATCATGGACATCGGTCGCGGGAATGCTGGGGTGCCCCAGCGGCGCCGCCAGCACGGGGGTGCACAGGCTCGCGGCAACGGCCGCGATCAACAGTTTCTTCATTTGCTCATCTCCTGGGTGAAGCCAAAGAGATGCAAAGCTAGAGGCTCGCGAGCGCGCGACCAATTGGCCGCAGGCCGAGGGGTGTGTCAGCACTTTCTGAAAGATTTGCAGATCCAGCCCCAGGCTCACGAAATTTCCGTAAGAAGCCTGAAAAGACCGACCCCGCCAGGTGGCGGGGTCGGTGGGAACATCAGAAGTGGTACTTGACCAGCGCGCTGACGGTGTTCTGGTCGGTGGTGAAGTACTGCGAATCCTTGATGCCGTACTTGTCGGACCAGTAGTCGTACTCGATACCCACGTACAGGTGCTTGGCCTCGTAGCCCAGGGACTTGCCCAGGTCATACTTGAGCTGCGGGTTGAAGTGCAGGTTGGCGTGGTAATCGCTCTGGTTGCGCTCGCTGGAGCTGGCGCTCTTGTTGTTCACGACCCAGTCCATGAAGCCGTCGAACAGGATGTCGGAATTGCCCACCGGGAAGGTGATGGCCCAGGCCGGGGTGATCTGCCAGGCGCCGGACGGCACGCGGTTGCCGTCGGGCTTGCGGTAGTAGAAGTTCAGCTGGAAGTAATCGAAGCCCGGCAGCGCCAGGTCGAAGCCCGGACCGAGCAGGTAGGACTCGACGTCGCCTTCGCCAAACTCGTAGGTGCTGGCCAGCAGCACGTCCTTGACCGGGCCGAAGGACAGGTCGGTGCCGGTGATCTTGCCGAACGACAGGCGCGGGCTGAACTCGCCGTAGTAGGTGTTCTTGCCGTTGGTGGCGCTTTCCTTGCCGTTGTAGTTGATCTGGTCGACGAAGAACCAGATGTCGCCCCAGGTCCAGGCGCTCGCGCTCTCGAAGGTGAAGGTCTGCTGGATCGGCGGGTCTACCTTGAAGTTCTTGCCCCACAGGTAGGTCAGGCTTTCGTTGTGCCAGATCAGCGGGCCATCGTTGACGGCCGGGGCCGGAGTCAGGTCTTCACCGCCAGCCATGGCCTGCCCGGCCGCGAGCAGCCCGCCGGCGAGCAGCAGGGATGCGAGAGTGCGAGTCATGCGTTGCTCCTAATCAGTGCAGTCGTGTTGCGTTTGTAATTGTCGGTGGAACCTGTCCGGTCGGTCAGGCCTGGCGAGGAAAAGCAAGATTGGCGCCAATCCTGACCAGATGCTCCACTTTTATGACGAACCCTGGGGGGTCCGCTCCTTTGGCAAGGAAAACGCAGGTGCACGGGCCGGGCTATTTCCTGACTCACAGGACAACTTTGCCTGATTCCGGGGCATCCCTTGAGGGAGCGGCACCGGAACGAGGATTCCCTGTCGGAAAATTGGATACATGAGAAACTTGTGTTGAAACGAATCATCACAAATTGTGTATACAACTGCCTTGTGGGAAATCTACACAGCTGCCGTCGGAACGCACCACGCGTTTTTCCGGGCGCGGATAATGCCAGACAAGCACCTTCGCCACACCTGCCAAAGTGCCTCGGACCGCCCGACGGTCGCGCTGTCAGATGTTTCCTTCTGGGCTCGAACGCCGCCGTTCGGGCCCGCAACAGCCCCGATCCCGCTTGAGCGGGACGGAGCGGCCTGCCAGACTTCGACCCCCAGCGATACTTTCCCAGGTTATGCCGATGAAAGGACAAGCTCCCGAACTGCAGCGCCTGATCCCGGTGCTCGACCGCCTGCCGCGGCCGGTCTATGCGCGCGCCGAGCGGCTGCGTGCCGGCTCCTGGACCAGCCGGCACCACCATGCCTGGGTGCAGCTGTCCTACGCCATCACCGGTGTGCTGGGTGTACACACGGCCGAGGGCAGCTTCTTCGCGCCGCCGCAACGGGCCATCTGGATTCCGGCCTTCCTCGACCACGAAGTGGTGACCTCGACCCAGGCGGAAATGCGCAGCCTTTATATCCGCGACGACGCCTGCCGGTGGGCGCCGGACCGCTGCCGGGTGCTGGAGGTGACACCACTGGCGCGCGAGCTGATCAAGAGCTTCTGCGAACTGCCGGTGGATTATCCCCAGGGCGACAGCGCCGAATCGCGGCTGGTGGAGGTGCTGCTGGACCAGTTGCGCGACCTGCCGGAAGTCGCTTTCTCCCTGCCGATGCCGCAGGAGGCCCGCCTGCTGCAGTTGTGCCAGGCGCTGATCGACCAGCCCACCGACAGCCACACGCTGGGCGACTGGGCGCAGCGTATCGGTACCTCGGAGAAGACCCTGTCGCGCTTGTTCCAGCGCGAGACCGGCATGACCTTCCGCCTGTGGCGCCAGCGCCAGCGCCTGCTCGCCTCCCTCGGCTCGCTGGAGGCCGGCGACAGTGTGACGGCAGCGGCGCTGGATTGCGGGTATGACTCCACCTCGGCGTACATCGCGTCGTTCAAGGGGTTGTTCGGGTTTACGCCGGGGGATTTGTTCCGCCAGCGGTAGTTCGTGCCGGCGGATGCCAATCGCGGACGGAGTCCACTCCTGCCCAAAGCCCACCCTCGCGTAGGAGCGGACTTCGTCCGCGATTGGCTGCAACCCGCACCACCGTCCCTGGTGTAGGAGCGAGCTTGCTCGCGAACCGCCCAGCACTGATGTGACCGGGGAACCCTGTTCGCGAGCAAGCTCGCTCCTACAGACGACCCAGGAATCAGCGGATTTCCGCTCACCCCTCGCCTCCATCGGCGCCCCTTCGCCTGCCCGCACACGCCTCGGAACCTGCGCAACCCTTATGCCACGCGGCTTTCGCGCCTTGGCACGCTGCCTGCTATCGCCCTCGACACTGCGCCGCCCTCGCGGCGCGCCGGCGTGACGTTTCGAGTAGTCCGCACGCCTGACGACAACAACGACAAGAGGAATACCCATGGATAGCGCAAGCGCCGTCTCCGCTTCTGCCGCACCCCGCACGACTTCCCAGCGCATCAAGTCGATCTTCAGTGGCTCGGTCGGCAACCTGGTCGAGTGGTACGACTGGTACGTCTACGCCGCCTTCTCGCTGTACTTCGCCAAGGCCTTCTTCCCCCAGGGCGACATGACCGCCCAGTTGCTCAACACCGCCGCGATCTTCGCCGTGGGCTTCCTGATGCGCCCGATCGGCGGCTGGCTGATGGGCATCTACGCCGACCGCAAGGGCCGCAAGGCGGCGCTGCTGGCTTCGGTCCTGCTGATGTGCTTCGGCTCGCTGATCATCGCCCTGACCCCGAGCTACGAAACCATCGGCGTCGGCGCGCCCATCCTGCTGGTGCTCGCGCGCCTGCTGCAGGGCCTGTCGGTCGGCGGCGAATACGGCACCTCCGCCACCTACCTGAGCGAGATGGCCAACAAGGAGCAGCGTGGCTTCTTCTCCAGCTTCCAGTACGTGACCCTGATCTCCGGCCAGCTCATCGCCCTGGCGGTGCTGATCGTGCTGCAGCAGACCCTGAGCGTCGAACAGCTGGAAAGCTGGGGCTGGCGTATTCCGTTCTTCATCGGCGCGCTGTGCGCGGTCGTGGCGATGTTCCTGCGTCGCGGCATGGAAGAGACCGAGTCCTTCAGCACCAGGAAGGATGAGCCCAAGGAAAGCCTGATCCGCACCCTGTTCCGCCATCCCAAGGAAGTCCTCACCGTGGTCGGCCTGACCATGGGCGGCACCCTGGCCTTCTACACCTACACCACCTACATGCAGAAGTACCTGGTGAACACGGTGGGGATGAGCAAGAACGACTCCACCATGATCTCGGCGGCCACCCTGTTCCTGTTCATGCTGCTGCAGCCCATCGTCGGCGCGCTGTCGGACAAGATCGGCCGCCGTCCGATCCTGATCGCCTTCGGCGTGCTGGGCACCGTCTTCACCTACCCGATCCTCAGCACCCTGCACACCATCGACACCTGGTGGGGCGCGTTCTTCCTGATCATGGCCGCGCTGGTCATCGTCAGCGGCTACACCTCGATCAACGCCGTGGTGAAGGCCGAGCTGTTCCCCACCGAGATCCGCGCCCTGGGCGTGGGCCTGCCGTACGCGCTGACCGTGTCCATCTTCGGCGGCACCGCCGAGTACGTGGCGCTGTGGTTCAAGAGCATCGGCATGGAGAGCGGCTTCTACTGGTACGTCACCGCGTGCATCGCCTGCTCGCTGCTGGTCTACGTGACCATGAAGGACACCCAGAAGCACTCGAAGATCACCACCGACTGATTGGGCTTTCTTGCCCAGGCCCCGGCGCACACTCTTCGGGGCTTTTTATCCACAAGGCCCGGCGCATGCCGGGCCTTGTCGTTTTCGCTTTTCGCTTTTCGTAGGAGCGAGCTTGCTCGCGAACCGCCCAGCGCCAGCGTGGCCGGGGAGCTCTGTTCGCGAGCAAGCTCGCTCCTACAGGAAGAGCAAATGCCCTCCCGCACTGTGGGTTATTCTTTCCCGATTCCGTCAAAAGCGCTGGAGCCTGCCATGACCTCCCCGAAATCTGCCCTGATCATCGGCGCATCGCGCGGCCTCGGTCTCGGCCTGGTGCGCGAGTTGCTGGACCGCGGCTGGGACGTCACCGCCACCGTGCGCGACGCCGCCAATGCCGGAGAACTGGCCGCGCTGCCGGTACGCGTGGAGTCCCTGCTGCTCGACGACGCGCAGTCCCAGGACCGCCTCGCCGAAGCCCTGGCCGGCGCGCGCTTCGACCTCGTCTTCATCAACACCGGTATCTACGGCCCGCCGCACCAGTCGGCCATCGACGCCAGCCTTGCCGATGTCGGCCAGCTGTTCATGGTCAACGCGGTCGCCCCGCTGCGCCTGGCCGAGCGCCTGCTGCCGCGCCTGGATGCCGACAACGGCGTGCTGGCCTTCATGACCTCGGAACTGGGCAGCGTCGCCGGCAACGAGTCCGGCGGCATGGCGCTGTATCGCGCGAGCAAGGCGGCGCTCAACTCGCTGACCCGCAGCTTCGTCGCCGGGCTGGGCGAAACCGGCATTACCGTGCTCAATCTGCATCCGGGCTGGGTGCGCACCGACATGGGCGGCGAGTCCGCGCCGCTGGACGTGCCAACCAGCGTGAAGGGCCTCGCCGACCAGGTCGAAGGCCACGCCGGCCGTGGCGGGCAGTTCTACCTGGACTACCAGGGAGCGACGATCGACTGGTGACGGCCAGCCCCGTGGGCGTTACCATGCGCCCACGTCTGACCCTCGGGTCAACGGACCTGGATCAGCAGACAGGGTGAACACTGAGCTGGCTTCCCATGACCCCATGGAGCCGGCTCGAACGAACGGCTCCGTCCGTTTGGAGAACTCATCCATGTCTTCCCCGCGTCTCTGGCTGCGCAACCCGCTGGCCATCTTCACCGCCAACGACCTCGACGCCCGGGGCGGCATCGTCGTCCAGGACGGCCGCATCGTCGAACTGGTCGCTCTCGGCCAACAGCCCTCCATTCCCTGTGAACAGACCTTCGACGCCAGCCAGCACGTGCTGACGCCCGGCCTGATCAACACCCACCACCACTTCTACCAGACCCTCACCCGCGCCTGGGCGCCGGTGGTGAACCAGCCGTTGTTTCCCTGGCTGAAGACCCTCTACCCGGTATGGGCACGCCTGACTCCCGAGCAACTCGGCGTCGCCACCAAGGTCGCCCTGGCCGAACTGCTGCTGTCGGGATGCACCACCGCCGCCGACCACCACTACCTGTTCCCCGACGGCCTGGAGCAGGCGATCGACGTGCAGGCCGGCGTGGTCCAGGAGCTGGGCATGCGCGCCATGCTTACCCGCGGCTCCATGAGCCTGGGCGAAGCCGACGGCGGCCTGCCGCCGCAGCAGACCGTGCAGAGCGCCGAGGCCATCCTCGACGACAGCCAGCGGCTGATCCGCGAGTACCACCAGCGCGGCGAAGGCGCCCAGGTGCAGATCGCCCTGGCGCCCTGCTCGCCCTTCTCGGTCACCCCGGAAATCATGCGCGCCAGCGCAGAACTCGCCGAGCGCGAGGACGTGCGCCTGCACACCCACCTCGCCGAAACCCTCGACGAGGAGGAGTTCTGCCTGCAGCGTTTCGGCCTGCGCACCGTGGACTACCTGGACAGCGTCGGCTGGCTCGGCCCGCGCACCTGGCTGGCCCACGGCATCCACTTCAACGACGAGGAAATCCGCCGCCTGGGCGAAGCCGGCACCGGCGTCTGCCATTGCCCCAGCTCGAACATGCGCCTGGCCTCGGGCATCTGCCCGACCGTGGCGCTGGAGGCGGCCGGCGCGCCGGTGGGCATCGGCGTGGACGGTTCGGCCTCCAACGACGCCTCCAACATGATCCTCGAGGCCCGCCAGGCCCTGTACATCCAGCGCCTGCGCTACGGCGCCGAGCAGATCACCCCGGAGCGCGCGCTGGGCTGGGCCACCCGGGGCTCGGCGAAGCTCATCGGGCGCAGCGACATCGGCGAGCTGGCGGTCGGCAAGCAGGCGGACCTTGCGCTGTTCAAGCTCGACGAACTGCGCTTCTCCGGCAGCCACGACCCGCTGTCCGCGCTGCTGCTGTGCGGCGCCGACAAGGCCGACCGGATCATGATCGGGGGCATTTGGCGGGTCGTCGACGGCGAAGTCGAAGGCCTCGATCTGAAGCGCCTGATCGCCGATCACACGCAGGCGGCGCGCAAGCTGCTCGGTACGCTGTAAGCCCCCTGCTGCACGCTGTCCGTAGGATGGCGTGGAGCGAAGCGATACCCATCAATCCGGTGCTCCGACAGCATGGGTATCGCAAGCTCCACCCATCCTACAATCTGACGCTCCTACGCCCCGGTTGATCCTGCGCCAACGGCGTGGCTCCGGATGCCACTCCTACCGGCACGTTTTGTCATCGAAAAATCGCTAGAACCCGCGTCGCACAAGGGCTGCGCACTACCGCCCGTCGCCCGCCACACAGCCGTGATCGACGGCCATTCCGGCAAAACTCCGTCTAAATCAAGGCCCACTGCTGCTTGGCAGGAAAATGCCGTCAATTTGACATCACCGAACGGCCCTCTAGTTTTAAATCGCTGGGCCGAATTCCTGCTCAAGACGTAGTCAGCAGCCGTTCGGCCCGGTTACCGGCGCCCGGCAATGGAGTGCATGCATGCGCGATTCACAGTTGAACCCCCAGGCGGTTCAAGGGACCGGCCAGGACTGGCCGCGGCGCCTCGTCATCCAGTCACTGCCATGGATCATCGTGGCAGCCCTTTGCGCGGTCGGCGTGCCCTTCTGGTGGATGCTCCCGGTGGGCTGGCTCTCCAGCCTGGTGCTGAGCAGCCTGCTGTGCGGCGCCAGCAGAACCGGCACCGATGCGGCGGCGGCCACCCTGAACAGGGACGAACTGCCGCAATGGCGCCCGCTGCAGGAAGCCGTGGAAGGCCACCTGGGCTCGCTCAACGGCCACGCCCATCAGATCGACAACCTCCTGCACCAGGCCATCCGCCAGCTGACCGACAGCTTCCACGCCCTGGCCGAGCGCATCGACATCCAACGCGGCCTGTCCCACTCATTGATCGAGCGCTACGACGGACGCGGCCACCTGGATGACGACATCGACTTCCAGCGCTTCATCCACGCCACCCAGGAAACCCTCGGACTGTTCGTCGAAGCCACCCTGGAGACCAGCCGCACCTCGCAGCAGCTGGTGGAGCGCATGGACCGCGTCACGCACAAGATCGCCGAGATCCTGCAGTCCACCCAGGACATGGACGCCATCGCCAAGCAGACCAACCTGCTGGCCTTGAACGCCGCCATCGAGGCCGCCCGCGCCGGCGAAAGCGGCCGCGGATTCGCCGTGGTGGCCGACGAGGTGCGCGCACTGTCCACCCGCTCGACGCACTTCTCCCAGGCCATCCGCGAGCACGTCGACGTGGTCTACCGCGAGATCAAGGACGCCGAAGGCGCCATCAGCCAACTGGCCGACAAGGACATGACCTTCGCCCTGGAGTCGCGGCAGAAGATCCAGCACATGCTCGATGACCTCGACGCCATGAACCAGCACACCGTGAAGGTGGTGCAGGAGCTGGACCGCATCTCCCTGGAAGTGGGCGACGGCGTCAACGCCGCGGTCACCGCGCTGCAGTTCCAGGACATGAGCAGCCAGCTGCTCGGCCAGATCGGCAAGCACAGCGCCCGTCTCGGCGCGCTCGCCGTCGGGCTGGGCGCGCTGGATGGCCGCGAACCCGGCGAGTGGAGCGAACGCCTGCGCGGCGAAGTCGCCGAACTCGAACGTCCCCTGAGCAACCCGGTCGCCCAGACCAGCCTCAGCGCTGGCGAGGTGGAACTGTTCTGAACTGAAGGCCAAGCAGGAGCACCCGACATGCTGCAGTCCGTCTTCGAATACCTCGCCAACCTCGCCCTCATCGGCTGAGCCCCAACCCTTTCGCGCGCCGGGATGGCGCGAGCACCTGCGCGCCCGGCGCCAGGCAGAACGCATTGCAAACCGAGGAGAACCAACGCAATGGGAAAGCAGATACTGATCGTCGATGACTCGGCCTCCATCCGGCAGATGCTGAGCTTCACGCTCAAGTCCGCCGGCTACGAGGTGGACGAGGCCGTGGACGGCAAGGACGGCCTGGGCAAGGCCCAGCGCAAGACCTACAGCCTGGTCTTCACCGACCAGAACATGCCGAACATGGATGGCCTGACGCTGATCCGCAGCCTGCGCGACATGGCCGGCTACCGCGGCACGCCGATCCTCATGCTGACCACCGAATCCAGCGACGCCATGAAGCAGCAGGGCAAGAGCGCGGGCGCCACCGGCTGGCTGGTCAAGCCGTTCGACCCGCCGAAACTGCTCGAAGTGACCCGCAAGGTCCTGCCCTAGGGAGCCGCCGATGGCCACTGGAATGGAGCAGTTCCTCCAGGTGTTCTTCGAGGAAACCGACGAGCACCTGGCGACCCTCGAACTCCTGCTGATCGGGCTCGACCTGGATCAGCCGGACGCCGAGACGCTCAATGGCATTTTCCGCGCCGCCCACTCGATCAAGGGTTCCAGCGGCATGTTCGGCTTCGACGACCTGACCGCCGTGACCCACGAGCTGGAGACCCTGCTCGATCGCATCCGCTGCGGGCAGACCGCCCTGCACGTGGACATGATCGGCGTGTTCCTCGAGGCCCGCGACGTCCTGCAGCGCCTGCTCGACGCGCACCGCAGCCAGGTGCCCGACCCGGATGCGCCGGTGGCGGCCACCGTGGAGCGTCTGCGCGCGTGGCTGGCGGAGCCTGTCGCGGCCGTTGCCAGTGACGGCTTCGGCCTGTTCGACGACGCCCCCGTGGCAACTGGAAACAGCGCCAGCGACGACGATGCGTTCGGCTTCTTCGACGATGCGCCCGGCACGCCCGGCGCCAGCGAAACCAGCGCCAGCAGCGACGACGATTTCGGTTTCTTCGATGACGCTCCCGGCGCGCCCATTGCCGCCGCGCCCGCTCCGCTCAGCGA
>NZ_JBGLYK010000078.1:0-23249 GCF_047304025.1 Pseudomonas sp. Pseusp97
GCGGAGGACGGGGCATGGCGAAAAGACTGGTAACCGAGGTTGGGGTACGGCGAATGCCCGGCATGCTAGGTTGTGCCGAGTACTCATCGCAAGAGCGCGCACGAGCATGCCCAAGAGCCACCCCACCTGGCTGATCACCCTGCAGAACCTCAGCGGCCGCCTCGGCGCCCGCTACCGCGGCCCGCAGACGGCGCATTTCGACGGCACCCGCTTCCACAACCTCGACCGCCGCCCGCACCACGGTCTGCGCGCTTTCCTCAAATGGCAGCGCGAGCGCGGCCGCCAGCAGGAGTGGATTGCCCAGACCGGCCGCGATGCCCGCCCGGAGACTCCCGCCCGGGTCGATGGCGATGAACTGCGCGTTACCTACATCAACCACGCCACCCTGCTGATCCAGCACCGCGGCCTGAACATCCTCACCGACCCGCTCTGGTGCGAACGCACCAGCCCGTTCAGCTTCGTCGGCCCAAAGCGCGTGCACCCGCCGGGACTGGCACTGGATGAGCTGCCGCCGATCAACCTGGTCCTGGTCAGCCACAACCACTACGACCATCTGGATATCCACAGCCTGCGCGAACTGGCGCGGCGTTTCCCGTTGGCGAAGGTGGTGACCGGCTTGGGCAACGGCGAGCTGATCCGCGCCTGCGGCTTCACCGATATCGCCGAGCTGGACTGGTGGCAGAGCCTGCCGATGCCCGAAGGGTTGCTGCTCACCGGCGTGCCGGCGCAGCACTGGTCGGCGCGTTCGCGACGCGATACCAACCGTACGCTGTGGATGGGTTTCGTGCTGCAGTCACCGGATGGTCCGCTGCTATTCCCCGGCGATACCGGCCTGGGCGAGGAGTTCGGCCTGATGCACGAGCGCTTCGGCCCGATGCGCTTCGCCGCCCTGCCCATAGGCGCCTACGAGCCGCGCTGGTTCATGCGCCACCACCACATGAACCCGGACGACGCGGTGCAGGCGCACCAGCATCTGGATTCGCAGTGCAGCATGGCGATCCATTTCGGCACCTTCCGCCTGAGCGACGAAGGCCAGTTCACGCCGGTCAGCGATCTTTCGGCGGCGCTGCAACAACGCGGCGTGGCGCCGGAGCGCTTCCGCGCGCCGAAGCCGGGCGAACAATGGCTGGTGCCGCCGATGCCGGATGCTTCGCTGTAGGAGCGAGCTTGCTCGCGAACGCAGGCATAGCCCGCTCCTACCTGAAATATCGCGCCGGTGCCCCCTCTCCCCCGCCCTCTCCCTGAAGGGAGAGGGAGCTATTTGCGCCGGCTGACACTATAACTTCAGCCGGCACCCACCCAGTCCCCTCTCCCTTCAGGGAGAGGGTTAGGGAGAGGGCAAATCCAAGGCACGAAATATCAGAAGAAGACAGTTGCTCCTACAAGGAAATGCCTGCGCTAGCCCGCTGGCGTAGGAGCGGACTCCGTCCGCGATCCGTCGCCGCCAGCGCCGGCGCTTCAAAAGATCGCGAGCAAGCTCGCTCCTACGAAGAGCGGCTTCAGTTCTCCCGCACCCGCTTGCTGCAGCAGTTGCGGTAGCGCTTGCCACTGTTGCACGGACAAGGCTTGTCGCCGCGGCCGCCCAGCTCCAGCCAGCTTTCCAGGCGCTGGCGCATGGATTCGCGGACTTCGCGGCGCTCGTCGTCCAGCTGCGGCTTGCTCAGCTCGCGGCTGAGCCAGAGGTAGTCATCCAGCAGCTCGTCACGCTCCAGCGCGTGCAGATGTTCGGCCAGTGGTACGCCTTCGTAGCGGCGCTTCGGGTCAGGCAGGAAGGCGATGGCTTCACCGCCCGGCAGCACATTCCACAGGCGACCCTGGGCGTCGCGCCAGCAGGCGCTGAAACGCGCGCGCAGCGCCAACCCCGGCCACTCCTCCAGGCACCAGCCATCCACCCGCTCGCCGCCCAGTCCTTCCACCGCCTTGCCCACGGAGAACCAGGGTTCGCCCGCAATGCTGTCGGGCAGGGGGAGCGGCGCGGCGACTTCCGGCGCGCCGTTTTCCACCAGTCGGCGGGCGAAACGGCGCAGCGGATTGGTGAGGTGCGAGGGGGCGCGGAACGGCATGGGGTCACCAGCAGAAAAGGTCGGCGAAGGTCCGACCGGAGGGACGCGCCACGGTTCCCCGGGGCGCGAAAGGCGAGCATTCTAGGCTCGCCCGGAGCGGCGTCAACGCGGGGTGATCAATAGCTGCGCGTGGAGATCGGCTCGGCCGCGCCGCTCAGCTCGCGCAGCAGGTCATCGAGCAAGGCGGAGGCGCCGAAACGCAGGTGCTCCGGCTTGATCCAGCCAGCGCCGAAACGCTCCTCCGCCAGTTTCATATAGACCTGCGCATCGGCCAGCGTGCGCAATCCCCCGGACACCTTCAAACCCACCTTGCCGCCCGCTTCCTCAATGGCGTCGAGGATCACCCGCACGGCCTCAGGCGTGGCGTGCACCGTCGCCTTGCCGGTGCTGGTCTTGAGGAAATCAGCGCCGCCGGCGATGGCTTCGCGGCAGGCTGTGCGGATCAGTTCCGGGTCGGCCAGCTCGCCGGTTTCCAGGATGACCTTGAGCCGGTGGTACGGCCCGCACAGCGTCTTGCAGGTGCGGATCAGTTCTACCGCTCCGGTCTGCTGACCTGCCTTGAGCTTGCGCCAGGGATAGACCAGGTCGATCTCGTCGGCGCCTTCGGCGAGGGTCTTGCGCACCTCCTCCACCACATCGGCCAGCGGCGCGTCGCCGCCGGGAAAGTTGCACACGCTGGCAACCCGCACGTCGCGGCCGCCCAGGGTATTGAGCGTGCGCCGGGCAATATGCACCAGCTTCGGCCCCACGCACAGCGCAGCCACTTCGCCGTAGGGCGTCAGCGCGCGGCGACAAAGGTCCACGGTGCTTTGCAGGTCATCGCCGGCATTCAGCGAGGTCAGGTCCAGCAGGGCGAGCACGCGGCCCGCCGGGGTCTTGCGAGGATCGGTCATCGGCAACACTCTCCATCGGCTTTCTGCGGCACCGTAGGGCGCATAACGCACCAGCGTTATCCGCCGTGAATGTTGCGGCGGATAACCTGCTCCAGGTTATCCGCCCTACGGTGCTTCCTTGATGTGCTGAGGCGACAACCATCGCCCCGGCCGGCGCTGCGCGCCCTGTCGCAGATCAGCGGAACGGCGGCTCGTCGAAGCTGCGCAGCTTGCGCGAGTGCAGCGAGTTGAGCTGGGTGCGCAGCAGGTCGACGGCGGCAACGCCGATGGACAGGTGCTGGCTCACCGCGCGCTGGTAGAAGGCCGTGGCGGCGCCGGGCAGCTTGATCTCGCTGTGCAGCGGCTTGTCCGACACACACAGCAGCGTGCCATAGGGCACCCGCAGGCGGTAACCCTGCGCGGCGATAGTGCCGCTCTCCATGTCCACTGCAATCGCCCGCGCCAGGTTGATCAGCGGGCGCTCCTGGGCCCAATGCAGTTCCCAGTTGCGGTCGTCGTAGGTGAGAACGGTGCCAGTACGCAGGCGGCGTTTGAGCTGGTCGCCGCGTTCGCCCGTCACCAGCGCGGCGGCTTCCTGCAGCGCCAGCTGCACTTCCGCCAGCGCCGGAATCGGGATGTGCGGCGGCAGCACGCGGTCGAGGATGCCGTCGCGGCGCATGTAGGCATGGGCCAGCACGTAGTCGCCGATGGTCTGCGACTGCCGCAGGCCGCCGCAGTGGCCGACCATCAGCCAGCAGTGCGGACGCAGCACGGCCAGGTGGTCGGTGATGTTCTTCGCGTTGGACGGGCCGACGCCGATGTTCACCAGGGTCACGCCGTCGCCGTCCTCGGCGATCAGGTGGTAGGCCGGCATCTGGAAGCGGTGCCACTCGACGCTGGCGACGATGGCGTTGGCTTCACCTTCATCCGTGCCGCGCTCGATGATCACGTTTCCCGGCAGGACCATGCGTACGAAGCGCGGGTCGTCGCGCAGGCGCTCCAGGCCCAGGTGGATGAACTGATCGACGTAGCGGTGGTAGTTGGTGAGCAGGATCCACGGCTGCACATGGCGCCAGTCGCTGCCGGTGTAATGCACCATGCGGCGCAGGGAAAAGTCGGTGCGCGCGGCGTCGAACAGCGCCAGCGGCATCGGGTCGGCGTTCTCCCACTCGTACAGGCCGTCGGCCACACCGTCGGATGTGGCCGACAGATCGGTGCTGGGGAACACCCGCGCCAGCTCAGCGGCGGTCACGCCCGAGCCACCCAGTTCGTCGCCGCCTTCCACTACATATGGGTAAGGAATGTTCTGCTTGCTCACGCCGACTTCCACCCGCACGGTGAAGTCTTCCATCAGCGGGCGCAGCTGCTCCAGCAGGTATTTGCGGAAGGCCTTGGGCTGGGTGATGGTCACGGCGTAGGTGCCGGGCACCTGCACCTTGGCGTAGGCGCGGGTGGTCGAAGGCACTTCGCCCTGGCACAGGTAGGTCACCCGCAGCAGCGGGTAGCGGAATTGTTCGCGCTGGTGCGCGTCGGGGACTTCGCGGTCCTTCAGGTACTGCTTGAGCGCCTGCCTGAGAGCGCCGGTGGCGCGTTCGTGCAGCACGGCCAGTTGATCGACGGCCTCTTCGGCCGTCTGCGCGACGAAGAACTCGTCGCCAGTCGTAAGACTCATGGTGGGCATCCTGTCTGAACGATCAGCTCCATCTTGCCTGCTTCCGTCACAGAAAGGGATGACAGATTTGGACCTTGATCTTCAGCCTGACCAGCGACACCATAAGCGCATCGGACTTTAAAGAGTCTTTATTCGATCCTGATTAACAGGTAAACATCATGCGCTATTCCAGCCAGGTCAAACCCATCAGTTACCTGAAAGCCAATGCGGCCGAAGTGCTCAAACAACTGAGCGAGCAGCAGGAACCTTTGATCATCACCCAGAATGGCGAAGCCAAAGCCGTAATACAGGACGTTCGCTCCTATGAGGAAACCCAGGAAACGCTGGCCCTGCTGAAAGTCCTCGCGTTGGGCAATCAGGAAATCGCCACTGGCCAGACCAGCACGCTGGACAATGTCGCGGAGCGCTTGCGCAAGCGTCGCCAGCAACCGTGAGCGGCGGGACCTACGAGGTTCTGATCACGCGCGGCGCAGAGCGGGACCTGGAGGGGATCCATGATTACATCGCCGATTTCGACTGCCGCGAGAACGCCGATTACGTGCTCGACCAGTTGTTGCTGGCCATCGCCGAACTGCGTCTGCAGCCCCAGCGCGGCAGCCACCCGCGGGAACTGATGAAGCTGGGCATTCAGGAGTACCGGCAGGTCTTCTTCAAGCCATACCGCGTCATCTACCGGATCAGCGACAAGACCGTTCACCTCTATCTGGTCATTGATGGGCGACGCGATATTCAGCAGCTACTGAGCAAACGCCTGCTGGGTTGAAAAACGGGGCGAGATTGCCCCGCCCTCCCCTCTCACACCAGATGTGGCGTCGCCCGCGCCACCAGCGCTTCCACGTCCACCCCGCGCGGCAGGGTGCCGTAGACGCGGCCGCCGTCGCCCAGGCGGCTGGCGATGAAGGCGTCGGAGACCACCGGGTTGCCCGCTTCCAGCAGCAGTTTTGCCTGCAGGGCGATGGCGACGTTTTCGGTGAGCTGGCGGGCGCGGTACTGGATGTCCTGGGTGTCAGCGAAGGACGCCTTGAGGTTGCCGATGAACGAGGCCAGGCGCGCGTCGCCATGGCCGTCGCCCAGTTCGCTGAACAGTGCGTCGAGCACGCCGGGTTCCTTCGACAGGGCGCGCAGCACGTCCAGGCACTGCACGTTGCCCGAGCCTTCCCAGGTGGAGTTGACCGGCGCTTCGCGGTAAAGGCGCGGGAGGATGGTGTCCTCGACGTAGCCGGCGCCGCCCAGGCATTCGGCGGCCTCGTTGATCATCGCGGGGGCGCGTTTGCAGATCCAGTACTTGCCCACGGCGGTGACCAGGCGGGCGAACTTGTCTTCCTGCTCGTCGTGCAGGTTGTCCAGCGCGCGGCCCATGCGCATGGTCAGGGCCAGCGCGGCTTCGCTTTCCAGGGCGAGGTCGGCCAGCACGTTCTGCATCAGCGGCTGTTCGGCCAGCACGCGACCGCCGACCTGACGGTAGGCGCAGTGGTGCGCGGCCTGGGTCAGCGCCTGGCGCATCAGCGAGCTGGAGCCGACCATGCAGTCGAAGCGGGTCATGGCGACCATCTCGATGATGGTCGGCACGCCACGGCCTTCCTCGCCGACCATCCAGGCCAGCGCGCCGCGGTATTCCACTTCGCTGGAGGCATTGGACCAGTTGCCCAGCTTGTTCTTCAGGCGCTGGATGTAGAACTCGTTGCGGCTGCCGTCCGGGCGATGGCGCGGCAGCAGGAAGCAGGTCAGGCCCTTGTCGGTGTAGGC
This sequence comes from Pseudomonas sp. Pseusp97, assembly GCF_047304025.1. Classification (NCBI taxonomy): domain Bacteria; kingdom Pseudomonadati; phylum Pseudomonadota; class Gammaproteobacteria; order Pseudomonadales; family Pseudomonadaceae; genus Pseudomonas; species Pseudomonas sp. Pseusp97. The sequence continues at coordinate 6,354 of NZ_JBGLYK010000078.1, forward strand.
CAGGGTGAGGAAGGCGTCGCACATCGGAGCCGAGCAGAACCACTTGTGCCCAACCAGTTCGTAGGCCTGGCCCGGCCCGGGGATGCCCACCGGGTAGGCGCGCGTGGTGTTGGCGCGCACGTCGGTGCCGCCCTGCTTCTCGGTCATCGCCATGCCGATGGTGGCGCCGGTCTTCTGCTCGATGGGCAGGTTGCGCGGGTCGTACTCGGTGGAAAGGATCTTCGGCAGCCACTTCTCGGCGAGGTCGGGCTGCAGGCGCAGGGCGGGCACGCTGGCGAAGGTCATGGTCAGCGGGCAACCGGTGCCGGCCTCGGCCTGGCTGTGCAGGTAGCTCAGGCCGGCGCGAGCGACATGGGCGCCCGCGCGCGGATCGGTCCAGGGCATGGAGGGCAGCCCGGCCTCGATGGCCGCGCGCATCAGCTCGTGGTAGGCCGGGTGGAACTCCACCAGGTCGACGCGGTGGCCGTAGCGGTCATGGGACTTGAACGCCGGCTTGTTCTCGTTGGCCAGGAAGCCCGCCGCCATCAGCGGCCCGCCGGCCAGTGCGCCATAAGCGTCGAGTTTCTGCTCGGCCCAGCCGCCGCCGTAACGGCGCACCCACTCCTGCAGCGGCACGTCGACGCGATAGAGGTTGGCGCCGTCCAGCGGCGGCACCTGGTTGGTCACTTCGTGGGTTTCGGCGTAAGCGTGCGGGATCATGGCTGGTTCTCCATAACGGGCGTGGGCTTGGCGGGCTTGGGCATGGCAGACGCCTGCGCGCCGACGGCGCGCAGGCAGAAACTGGCGAGGGCGTCGCTGACGTCCTCCAGGGAAACGCTGGACTGGCCGGCATCCCGCGCGGCGCGGGCGGGCGGCGAAAGCGGGCCGATCAAGGCTTCGGCGATGGCGCCGACCAGGCAGGCGGCGGTGAGCTGCGCGGGCTGGGGCTGGAATTCGCCGGCGGCGATGCCCTGCTCCAGCAGGGTGACGAACAGCGCGGCGTAGGCTTCGCGGTAGATCAGGCGTTGCTCGTCCACTTCCGGGTCGACCGGCTCGGCGATCAGCGCGAAGGCCAATTGGCGGCTGCCCCAGGCGCGGGCGGCGAACTGGTGCAGGCCATGGCTCAGGCGTTCGGAAGCGCTGCCGGGAGCTTTCAGCAGCGCGCCCAGGGTATCGACCTCGCGCTGGCTGGCGCGGGCGAAGACCTCGGCGGCCAGCTCGCCCTTGCCACTGAAGTGCCGGTAGAGGCTGCCGGTGGCAATGCCGGCGTCGTCCGCCAGGCTCTGCATGGTCAGGGCGGCGAAACCGCCCTCGGCCACCCGCGCCAGCGCCAGTTCGAGGATGCGCTCGCGCAGTTCGCCGTCCTTTTGCAGCCGCGCTGTGGAGTGTCGATAGGCCATGATCTGAATCCGGATTCACTGCATGAAATTCAGTGAATCACGGTTCAGACCTTGGCTTAAAGAGACATTCCCGCCACGGGCGGGGCGATTCTGGCCAAACCGCCACCGCCCATGCGGAGCGTTACCAGAGCGGCATCTGGTAGCTGACGATCACCCGCGTTTCGTCGATGTCGTTGCCGAAGTCGCTGCGGAAGGCGCCGTTGCGCACCTTGAAGCCGAGGTTCTTCAGCGGGCCGGTCTGCACCACGTAGCCGATGTCGGTGTCGCGCTCCCATTCCTTGCCGCGCCCCTGGCCGTTCAGCAGGTCGATGTGATCGCCCTGCAGGTAGCGGGTCATGAAGGTCAGGCCGGGCAGGCCGAGGCCGGCGAAGTCGTAGTCGTAGCGCGCCTGCCAGGAGCGTTCGTCCTTGTTGGCGAAGTCGCCGATCTGCACGAAGTTGGTCAGGTACGGGTCGGTGCCGCTGAGGTAGGCGAACCCGGTATCGCCGGACATTCGCTGGTAGCCGACGCCGAAACCGCTGCCGCCGATGCGGTAGGTGAACAGCGCGTTGAGCGCACTGTTGTCGACGTTGCTGCCGCCGTCATCGGTGGAGCGCGCCCAGCGGATATCCGACTTGAGCGACTGGCCCTCGGCGATGGGCAGGGTGTGCACCACGCTCAGGTAGTGCTGGCGGTAGAAGTTTTCCAAACCGCCGTAGTGGTAGCTGGTACTGAGGTTGTCGGTCCAGCGGTAGGTGCCGCCGGCGAGGTTGAAGCGGTCGCTGCTGGTGTGGCTGCCGAGCACGATGTTGCGCTTGTTGCCACGGGTCATCGACAGGTCTTCATCATTGGTCGAGTCGCGCTGCTTCACCTGGCGCAGCTGGCCGAGCTGCGCGGTGAGGCCGTCGATCTCGTTGATCTCGGCGAGGCCGCCCTGGAAAGTCTGTGGGTGCAGGCGCGTGTCGTTGTACTGCACCACCGGCAGCTTCGGCAGCAGGGTGCCGACCTTCAGGGTGCTCTTCGAGGCACGCAGCTTCGCGGTCACGCCCAGGTCGCTGTAGTCATCGGCGGCGCGCTTGTCGCTGGCCGAATAGGGCAGCAGGCCGGAGCCGGTGCGGTCGGGGCTGGAGTCCAGCTTGATGCCCAGCAGGCCGAGGGCGTCGACGCCCACACCCACCGTGCCTTCGGTATAACCCGACTCGAAGCGCAGCAGGAAGCCCTGCGCCCATTCCTCGGATTTCGACTGTGCCGCATTGCTCTGGCGGTAGTCGCGGTTGAAGTAGAAATTGCGCAGTTCCAGGCTCGCCTTGCTGTCCGCGATGAAGTCCGCGTGGGCGAACAGGGGCAGGCAGGCGAAGCTCGAAACGAGCGCCCGTACGGGAAGATTTTTCATTGTTGTTGTCTCTTCGTCAGGTGAGGTGAAGGGCGGCGGCGCTGCTTCGTGAAAGTCCATGCAGGGCGATTCCCTCTCCCTAACCCTCTCCCTGAAGGGAGAGGGGACCGTTCTGTGCAGGTTGAAACCACAGCGTCAGCCGGCACGGACAGCTCCCTCTCCCTTCAGGGAGAGGGCGGGGGGAGAGGGAAAGCTCAGGCACAGGCGTCCGGAAGAAACGCTTGCTCCCACGCCGCCAGATTGAAAATCACTGGATGAGCAGCCCCTCCAGTCGCTGGCGGATCAGCCGGCGCGCCTGCTCGACGATGTCGCGCAGCAACTCCTCGCAGCTGGGTTCGTCATCGATCAGGCCCTGGACCATGCCCGCCGACCAGATGCCGAGGTCGGTGTCGCCCTGCTCATAGACGGTGCGCCCACGCAGGCCGCTGACCAGGGCGGCGATGTCGGCGTAGGTGGCGTTGCCGCGCGCCTCGATGGCCAGGACTTCCTGGCTGATGGCGTTGCGTGCGACCCGCGCGCTGTTGCGCAGCGAGCGCATAATCACGTCCGTGGAGCGCTCGTCCGCCGCGCGGATGGCCGCCTTGACCTGCGGGTGGATCGGACACTCGCGGGTGCTGAGGAAGCGCGTGCCCATGTTGATCGCATCGGCCCCCAGCGCCAGCGCCGCCACCAGCCCGCGGCCGTCGGCGAAGCCGCCGGAGGCGATGATCGGCACGCTCAGCCGGTTGGCCGCCGCCGGCAGCAGGACCAGGCCGGGAATGTCGTCCTCCCCCGGATGGCCGGCGCATTCGAAGCCGTCGATGGACACCGCATCCACACCCAGTAGCTCGGCCTTGAGCGCATGGCGCACGGCGGTGCATTTGTGGATGACCTTGATGCCGTGCTGGCGGAACTCGGCGATGTGCTCGCCGGGATTGTTGCCGGCGGTTTCGACCACGCCGATGCCGCCCTCGATGATCGCCGCGCGGTACTCGGCATAGGGAATCGGCTTCTGCGTCGGCAGCAGCGTGAGGTTCACGCCGAAGGGCTTGTCGGTGAGTTCGCGGCAGCGCGCGATCTCGTCGAACAGCGCCTGCGGGGTCGGCTGGGTCAGCGCAGAAAGCGTTGCCAGCCCGCCAGCATTGGCCACCGCCGCGGCCATCTCGGCGCGGCCCACCCACTGCATGCCGCCCTGCATGATCGGGTGTTCGACGCCGAAGGTTTCAGTGAAACGGGTCTTGAACATGCGCCTGCCCTCCGCCGGGTCAGATCGGGTCCCAGGAGAACACGTCCGGGCTGCGCGCCAGGTCCATGAAGCTGCCGCGCAGCGCGGGCATGCCATGCTCGGCGATGCTCTGCGGGGTCCAGCCGTTGTCGCTGTGCACGCTGCGCAGCGGGCGGCTCTGGCTCATCAGGAAAATCTCGTGGTTGCGCGCGGCGAACACCTGGCCGTTGACCGCGCTGGCAGCATCGGAAGCCAGGTACACGGCCAGCGGCGCGTTCTTGTCCGGGGTCATGCGCTGCAGGTTTTCCACCCGCGCCTTCTGCTCCGGCGTCTCGGCCGGGATGGAGTCGGTCATGCGGCTCCAGGCGAAGGGTGCGATGCAGTTGGAGCGCACGTTGTAGCGCTGCATGTCGAGGGCGATGGACTTGCTCAGCGCAACGATGCCCAGCTTGGCGGCCGAGTAGTTGGCCTGGCCGAAGTTGCCGATCAGCCCCGAGGTGCTGGTCATGTGCACGAAGGCGCCGCTGTTCTGCGCGCGGAAGTGCTCGGCGGCGGCGCGGCTGACGAAGAAGCTGCCGTTCAGATGCACGTTGATCACCGACAGCCAGTCCTCGGCGCTCATCTTGTGGAAGATGGTGTCGCGCAGGATGCCGGCGTTGTTCACCACGATGTCGACGCGGCCGAAGGCGTCGATGGCGCTGGAAACGATGCGCCGGGCACTGTCCCAGTCCGACACGCTGTCGGTGTTGATGGCGCCGTCGCCGCCGCGCTGGCGGATCAGCCCGAGGGTTTCCTCGGCTGGGGTTGCCGAGCCGCCCTCGCCCTGCAGGGACACGCCGATATCGTTGATCAGCACCCGCGCGCCGCTCTCGGCCAGGGCCAGGGCGATCTCGCGGCCGATGCCGCCACCGGCGCCAGTGACGATCGCTACCTTGCCTTCGTTGAGTCGTTGGGTCATCGCTAATTCCTTACTGTTCGTTCAATCGGAGAGTTGGATGCGCACACGATCAGCTCGGCAGGCCGAGCACGGCCTTGGCCAGGATGTTGCGCTGGATCTCATTGGTGCCGCCGTAGATGGTGGTCGGCCGCGACTGGATGAAGATGCCCGCCGGGTGCAGCTCGGGATCGTCGGCGAAGGGGTTCTGCAGCGCCGAATCCGCGCCGGCGATCTCCAGCCCCAGCTCGCTGATGCGCTGGTACAGCTCGGACTGGTGGATCTTCAGCAGGGAAACGTCCGGGCCCAGTTCCTCGCCGCGCCGCAGGCGTTCGGCGAAGCGCTCGTAGAGCGCCTTGTGGCAGTCCAGGTCCATGCTCAGCGCGGCGAAGCGCTGGGCGAACACCGGGTCGTCCCACAGGCCCTGGTGACGAGCCAGGCGCACCAGGCGTTCGAGGGCGAAGGTGGCCTGCTTGGGCGAGCCGAGGAAGATGCGCTCGAAGCCGAGCAGCGCCTTGGCCATGCCCCAGCCGTGGTTGACCGCGCCGACCAGGTTCTCCTGCGGCACGCGCACGTCATTGAAGAACACCTCGCAGAATTCGCCCTGCAGCTCCAGGTTGAGGATCGGCCGCACCTCGACGCCAGGGCTGTCCATCGGCACCAGCAGGAAGCTGATGCCCTGCTGCGCCTTGGCGCTGCGCTCGGTGCGCGCCAGCACGAAGATCCAGTTGGCCTCGGTGCCCATGGTGGTCCAGGTCTTCTGGCCGTTGATCACCCACTCGCCGTCGCGCAGCACCGCCTCGGTGCGCAGGCTGGCGAGGTCGGAGCCGGCGTTGGGTTCGCTGTAGCCCTGGCACCAGATGTCCTCGCCGCTGAGGATGCGCGGGAGGAAGCGCTCGCGCTGGGCGTCGGTGCCGTAGCGGATCAGCAGCGGGCCGAGCATGGTGATGCCGCTGTCGGGCAGGCGCGCGCAGCCGTAGTTTTCCATCTCCTCGATCATGATCAACTGCTTGCCGGCGGACAGCCCCATGCCGCCGAACTGCACCGGCCAGCCGGGGCACAGCCAGCCCTGTTTCGACAGGGCCTGGTACCACTCCCAGGTGTCGTCGCGGCCCAGGCGGTGGGCCGGGTTACGGATGCGCTGCGGGTAGTTGGCGGCGACCCAGTCGCGCACCAGCCGGCGGAACTCGCCATCTTCGAGGGCGTTGTAATCGGTCATTTCAATGTCCTCGGCTCACTGGCCTTTGAAAACGGGAGAACGCTTGTCGAGGAAGGCCGCCTTGCCTTCGGCATGGTCGGCGCTGAGGAACAGCTGGCTCTGGAAATCGCCTTCGCGTTCGAGCAGCAACTCCAGGCCATCGGCCAGCAGCGCCTTGGTCAGCGCCAGCGGCAGCGGCGCCTGTTGCTCGACCTTGGCGGCGAGCGCCAGGGCGGCATCCAGCGCGGCACCCGCTGCGCAGAGTTGGTCCACCAGGCCGATGCGCAGCGCTTCCTCGGCTTCGATGACCTGGCCGAACATCAGCACCTGACGCGCGCGGCCAATACCGATGCGTGCCGGCAAGGTGTGCAACTGGCCGAGATCGGCGAGCAGCCCGACCTTGCCGAAGCCGGCGGCGAAGCGCGCCGTGCCGCCGCAAACCAGGCTGTCGCAGGCCAGCGCCACCGACAGCCCGGCGCCCACCGCCCAGCCTTCGATGGCGGCGATGATCGGCTTGCCCATGCGCAGCATCTGGCGGATCAGATCGGCGTTCTTCTGCATGCGCACGCGGCCGGCGTTGAGGTCAGTGACGTGCATGTCGCTGAGGTCGCCGCCGGCGCTGAAGACTTCCGCCGAACCCGTGAGGACTACGCTGCGCACGGCGGGATCGGCGTCCGCTTCGCGCAGCGCTTCGAGCAGCTCGGCGCGCAGCGCTGGGGAGAGCGCATTGCGCCGCGCCGGATTGTTGAAGCGCAGGAGACGCACCGAACCGAGGGTTTCCTGCAAAAGCATCTCGCTCATCACGCCAACTCCCCGTGCAGCAGGCCGATGTAGCGCGCCCGGTGGAAGGCCAGCGAACCCTGGCTGTTCAGCAGCACCATGGCGCGGCGCAGGAACAGGCCGATGTCGGCCTCGTCGGTGTAACCGATGCCGCCGTGCAGCTGGATCGCCTGGCGGGTCACCAGCATGGCCGCTTCGGCGGCGCGCACCTTGGCAGTGGACACCAGGCGCTGCACCTGCGCGGCCGGCGCGCCTTCGTCCAGCGCGGTGGCTGCTTCGCCGACGATGGCGCGCGCCAGTTCGATCTGCAGCTTCAGGTCGACCATGCGGTGCTGCAGCGACTGGAAGCTGCCGATCTCGCGGCCGAACTGGCGGCGCACGCCGAGGTAGTCGCGGGTCTGTTCGAAGGCTGCGTCCATCAGTCCGACGAGATAGGCGGCGCAGGCCAGTGCCGATTCATCGAGGGCAGCCGGCGCCGCTTCGACGAGTTGCGCGGGCGTGCCGTCGAAGCGCAGGCGCGCCAAGTGGCCGCCGTCCTGGGTTGGCTCCTGGTGAATGCTCAGCCCCTCGGCATTGCGCTGCACCAGTGCAAGTCCGGCGTTGCAGGCCACCAGCCAGGCGTCGGCGGCAGCACCCAGGGCAACATGGGCAATCTCGCCGCGCAGTTGGCCGTCGTGCAGCAACGGCAACGCAGCGCCGGCTTCATAGCCGATGCCGGCGGGCAGGATCAGCCGCTCGCCGGCCAGCAGCGCATCGCGCTCATCAGGCGGCAGCAAGGGAGCGACCAGGCTCGCCTCGATCAGCGGTTCGGGCAGCAGGCCGCGGCCGAGCTCTTCCAGCAGCGCGGTGTACTCGCCCATGCCCAGGCCGCTGCCGCCCAGTTCTTCGGCCAGTCGCAGGCCCGGCCAGCCCATGGCGCAGACTTCAGCCCAGGCGTCGCGGTCGATGCCCGGCTGCTGGAAGCGCAGGCGGCGCACCCGGCCCAGGTCGCCGCCACGCGGCACCAGGGAAGCGGCGCTGTCACGGATCATCCGCAGGCGCTCTTCGCGCTCCTCGGCCATCGCGGTGTTGTCGGTCATTTCGTCATTCCCGTGTCGGTTGAACAGTACCGGCCGCGGCGGGCCGGTACTTGAAACTGCCGGTGGCGCTGGCGATCAGCTCGCCGGCTTCATCGAAGATTTCCGCCGCGCAGAAGCACAGCGTGCGGGTGCGCCGCAGCACCCGGCCGACGGCATTGATCTCGCCGCTGGTGCTGCCCATGAAGTGCGTGGCCATGTCGATGGTGACCATCGAGCAACCCGGCATCTGCGCGCGAATCGCCCCGGCCATGGCGGCGTCGAGCACGCTCATCAGCACGCCGCCGTGGAAGCTGCCGAGGTAGTTCATCAGCTCCGGGCGGTGGCGCAGGCGCACCCGCACCACGTCGCCGTCGATCCAGCGCTCCAGGCCGAGGAACTCTTGGAAGGTGAAGCGGCCGCTGGGGAACATGTCCGGGCCGGTCACGGCGTCCGCTGAGGCAAGTTCAGTCATCGTGCGCCCTCCTCGGTGACCGCCCGGCTTACCGGCCGCGCCACTGCGGCCACTGCGGGACGCGCTTGCGCAGTTTCAGCCGCGCCGCTGCGCGCCTCGCGGTTCGGGTCATACAGGCGGTTGGGAATCATCAGCGCCGGAATCAGGCCGGTGATGACGTAGGTGATGCCCATCACCAGGAAGCCCGCGCCGATGGACACGTGGGAGGCCAGCAGGCCGATGGCCGCCGGGGCCACCGCCGCGCCGATGCGGCCGAGGTTGTAGGAGGTGCCCACGGCGGCGCCACGCACCTGGGTGGAGAAGCTTTCGGTCATGTAGGTGGCCAGCACGCCCACCGGGACGCCGTAGATGAAGCCGAACAGCGCGAGGATCCAGACGATGTTGTCCGGCGTGTGCCAGAACACGATCACCGGCATGAAGATCGCGGTGCCGATGGCGCCGGCGGCGAAGGTGGCGCGGCGGCCGAAGCGGTCCGAGGCGATCCCGGCGAGCACCTTGCCGAGGATCATCGCGGTGTAGGTGCCGACCATGTAGCCGGTCATGGACTTGAAGTTCATGCCCAGCTCGCTTTCCAGGTACGAGGGCATCCAGTTGTTGGTGCCGTAGTAGCCGAACAGCAGGAAGCACGAGGTGATGCTCCAGAGCAGGAACATGCGCCGTGTGGACGGGTCGACCAGCAGCTGACGCATGCCGCCGCTGGGCGCGCTCTGCTGGCGGCCACTGACAGCCTGCTGCGCGCGTTGTGCACGAGCGGCCAGCCAGGACGGCGATTCCGGTACCCACGGGCGCAGCGCCAGGCAGATCAGCGCTGCGCCGATGGCGGTGAAGAACAGCGCGCGCCAGCCGTAGTCCGGGATGATCTGTCCGGCGAGGATGGTCGCCACCAGGTAGCCCACGGTCCAGCCTGCCTGCATGGTCGCCAGGATCGTGGTGCGGTATTTGGCGGTGACGAACTCGGACATCAGGATGTTGCAGGCCACGAACAGCGAGCCCAGGCCCAGCGAGGAGACGAAGCGGATCAGCGCGAAGGCCCAATAGTTGTGCGCCAGGCCGAGCAGCGCAGTGCCGACGGAGAACACCAGGATGGTCCAGGTGACTACACGCACCCGGCCGAAGCGGTCGCACGCCCAGCCGCCGTAGATGCCGCCGAGGGCCATGCCGGCCAGGGTGACGCTGCCCAGCGAGCCGGCCTCGAAGTTGGACAGGCCGAACTCGGCCTTGAGGCTGTTCAGGCTGTAGGCGAGGAACATCAGGTCCGCGCCATCGGCGAGCAGACCCAGGAAGCAGAAGAGGAAGGCGATCACCAGAGTCCGCCGCGGTAGCGCGGAGCCCTGGGCCAAGCTGTCGGGTGCGTTCATTGTTGTTGTTCTCGCAGGTTGGTTGAGGTCGTCGTCGCGCTAGGCCCGCCCGGCTGGCACTCCGCTTTCCGGGGTCAGGCGTACGCGGCCGTTGTCCAGCACCACCACGTCGCGCTCGACGACGCGGGTGCGGAAGGAGCCGTCATTCCAGATTTCGGTACGCAGGGTTTCGCCGGGGAACACCGGTGCCGAGAAGCGCACCTGCAGATGGGCGAAGCGCTCCGCGCGGTAGTCCGCGTAGCCGCGCAGCAGTGCATGGAAGGCCACACCGAGGGTGCACAGGCCATGCAGGATCGGCCGTGGGAAACCACCGCGGGCGGCCGCCGCGGGGCTGGCGTGGATCGGGTTGTCGTCGCCGTTCAGGCGGTAGAACAGTGCCTGTTCCGGGCGTGTCGGCAGGTCGATGACCAGGTCCGGCGCCTGCTCGGGCAGGCGGTGCGGCTGGCTCAGCGACTGGCTGTCGCCGCCAAAGCCGCCGTCGCCGCGCAGGAAGGTGGTGCCACGGGCAATCGCCAGCACCTCGCCGCTCTGCGCGTCACTGACAACCTTCTCGCTGTAGAGCAGCGCGCCCTTGCCGGCGCCCTTGTCCACCAGCCCGGTGACGCGGGTGCGGCCGATCACTTCGCCTTCCACCGGCAGCGGTTTCAGCCACTCGATGCTCTGCTCGCCGTGGACCAGGCGCAGGGCATCCACGCCGGTGTCCGGGTTGCCCAGCCAGAAGCCGGGATGGCCGAGCACCACGGCCATGCAGGGCAGCGCCTGGAGGTCGCGGTTGGCGTCGACGAAGGTCAGCTGGTGCTCGTCCATCGGGTCGGCACCGAGCCCCACCGACAGCGCATAGAAGGCGCTGTCGCGGCGGCTGAAGCGCTGCCGCACTTCCGGGATCGGGTAGTTCAGCAGGTACTCAGGATTCAGCGCCATGGGCCACCTCCTGCACTTCCAGCACCGCATCGGCGGCCCAGGCACCCTGGCCTTCGGGCATGGCGAAGACCGGGTTGAGATCGACCGAACGCAGACGCGGGCCGGCTTCGGCGGCGAACTGCGAGAGCTGCGCGAGCACCCGCGACAGCGCCTTGATGTCGGTCACCGGGCGGCCACGGGCGCCCAGCAGCAGCGGCGCGCCCTTGATGCTGCGGATCATCTGCTCGGCTTCGTCGACGCCGAACGGACAGCGGCGGAATACCACGTCCTTGAGCACTTCGACGAAGATGCCGCCGAGGCCGAACACCGCCACCGGACCGAACTGCGGGTCGCGCTGGATGCCCATGAAGCACTCGACGCCGCCCCGCAGCTGACGGGCCACCAGCACGCCGTCGAGGCGGGCATCGGGTGCGTGTTCGGCAGCGCGCCGGAGCAACAGGTCGTAGCCCTCGCGCACGGCCTGTGCGCTGTTCACATTGAGCAGTACGCCACCGATTTCCGATTTGTGCAGGATGTCCGCCGAGGCGATTTTCAGCACCACCGGGAAGCCGATCTGCTCGGCGAACGCGGCGGCATCCGCTGCGCTCTTGAGTACGCGCTCGGGCGCCGATTCGATACCGGCGCGCGCCAGCAATTGTTTGGCTTCGGCCTCGCCGGGCGTGCTGGCCGGCAGCTCGACGCCACCGGGCGCGGGAATCCTGCGCAGAGGACGGGCGAAGGCTTCACCGAGCTGGCCCATGGCCTGGATCGCGCGCACCGCGCGGGTCGGGTCCTCGAACAGGGCGAAGCCGGCCTTCTGGTACGGCGCCAGCTCCTCGCCCTCGCCCATCACCGAAACCACGAACAGACGGTCCGGGTGATCGACCTTGATCCGCGCGAACTGCTCGGCCAGGCGCGGGCCGATGGAGGCGGCGGTGCCGGCCTGGGTGAAGAAGGCGATCAGCGAACGGTAACCACCGTCCACCACCATGGATTCGGTGAAGTCGTGCACCAGGCTCAGGTCGTTGAGCGCCTGGGCCGTGCAATCCACCGGGTTGAGCGGCGAGGCGTAGGACAGCCGCTGCTTCAGGCGCGCCTGGGCCACTTCGGGCATCGGCGGCATGGGCAGGCCGAAGTCCTCGGCGGCGTCGCTGACGATGATGCCGGCGCCGCCGCTGACGGTGATCATCCCCAGGCTGTTGTTCACCGGGTAGATGCGCTGGGTGGCGAGGTAGGCGATGTCCACCAGTTCCTCGGTGGTACGTGCGCGGACCACCGCGTAGTCGGCCAGCACCGCGTCGAGCACCTTGTCGTCGCCGGCCAGGGAGGCGGTGTGCGACATGGCCGCGCGGCCGCCCAGCTCGCTGCGCCCGACCTTGTGCAGGACCACCGGCTTGCCGGCGCGATGGGCCGCTTCGAGGGCGGCGAGGAAGCTGTCGACGTTGCGGATCGATTCGGCGTAGGCCATGACCACGTCGATCTCCGGCGACTCCACCAGCCAGCCGATGGCGTCGCCCAGGGTGACGTCGGCCTCGTTGCCGGTGGCGACGCAGATCGGCGTGCCCAGCCCGCGCTGCCGCGACAGGCCGAGCAGGTGTGCACCATAAGCGCCGGACTGGGTGGCGATGCCCACGCGCCCAGCCAGCGGAATGCCGCGCTCCAGGCTGGTGGAGAAGAAGGCGTAGTAGCCCAGGTTGGCGTTGAACACGCCCAGCGCGTTCGGCCCCAGCAGGCGCATGTTTGCCGCGCGGGCGGCTTCGACGATGGCGTCCTGCATGACCATGCCTTCCTCGCCGACTTCGCTGAAGCCGGAGGAGAACACGATGGCGCTGCGCGCGCCCTTGCGGCCGAGCGCCTGGACGGTCTCCAGCACCTGCGGCGCCGGCACCGCGATGATCGCCACGTCCGGCGCCTCGGGCAGCGCATCGACGCTGGCGTAGGCCGGCAGGCCCTGGATCTCGCTGCGATTGGGGTTCACCGGCAGGATGCGTCCGGAAAAACCGTTGCGCAGCATGTAGGCGATGGGGCGACCGCCGATGCGGTGCGGGTCGCTGGAGGCGCCGACCACGGCGACCGAGCGCGGCTGCACCAGGGGGGTGAGGCTGGAGAAACCGGTGTGTTGCAAGTGACTCACTGACATGACGTTCCACCTGAACAAGTAGCGGGTGCCGGACGCTTGCGTGCCGGCGCGAGGGCGAGCGCATCCACGGCAGGCTGCGGGCGGCAGCCACCGGGAGCGTCGGCCCTGGGTTTCAGAGCCCTGAGTTCAAGAACACAGGATTTCAGAGCACCGCTTGGGTGCCGAGCAGCGCCGTCACCTGGCTGGACAAGGTCCCGCCGTTGCCGTGCAGCAGCGCCACGTCGGCCTTCTTCAGCTGGCGTTCCCCGGCCTGGCGGCGCAGCTGGGTGACCGCCTCGATGATCAGGAACATGCCGTACATGCCCGGATGCACACAGGACAGCCCGCCGCCGTTGGTGTTCACCGCCAGCTCGCCGCCGGGGGCGATGCGCCCGCCCTGGACGAAGCGGCCGCCCTCGCCCTTCGGGCAGAAGCCGAGGTCTTCGAGGAACAGGATCGTATTGATGGTGAAGGCGTCGTAGACCATCATCAGGTCGATGTCCGCGTGCTTCACCCCGGCCATCTGCATGGCGCGCGGGCCGCTCTCGGAAGCGGCGGTGACGGTCAGGTCGGGCATGGCGACGATGGAGCGGTGCCACTGCGCGCCGGCGGCGCCGAGGAAGTAGATCGGCGCCTTGGGCAGGTCCCGCGCACGGTCGGCGCGCACCATCACGCAGGCGCCGCCGCCATCGGTGACCAGACAGCAATCGGCCTTGCTCAGCGGGTCGCTGACCATCCGCGCGGCAAGCACGTCATCGATGCTCAGGGGGCCACGGGCAAAGGCCTCGGGGTTCAGGTTGGCCCAGCCGCGCGCGGCCACGGCCACTTCGGCCAGGTGCTCGCGGGTGGTGCCGAATTGATGCATGTGGCGGCTGGCGGCCAGGGCGTAGGCGGTGATCGGGTGGCGCGGCTGGTAGGGCGTCTCGTGCCACTGCGGCTCGCTCATCGACACCAGCTTGCCGCCGGCGGTGCGCTGGTTGGAGCCGTAGCAGATCAGCGCCGCATCACACAGGCCGGCCTCCAGGGCGAGGGTCGCCTGCAGCAGGTGCAGCTCGAAGCTGGAGCCGCCGACGTTGGTGCCGTCGACGAATTTCGGCTTGATGCCCAGGTATTCGCAGACCGAGAGGGTCGGGAAGGCGTGGGAACTGGTGGCCGAGAACACCGCGTCGATGTCCGAAAGCTTCAGCCCGGCGTCGGCGATGGCTTTCAGCGAGGCCTGGCCGAGCAATTCCATGGCGCTGTAGCCGTGGGCTTCGCCGATCCCGGCGCTGCCGATGCCGACGATGGCGGTCTTGCCGCGCAGGACCTGGCTCATGGCTGTCCCTCCGTCAGGGGCTGGAAGACCACGGCAGGGCCGCTGTCCAGCTGGGCGATGCGCGCCTTGACGCGGGTACCGATGGGCAGGCTGAGGTGGCCTTCGATGCGCGACATCATGCGCACGCCTTCATCGAGGTCGACCAGGGCGACGTTGTAGTCACCGCTGCGGGCGCGGTTGACGGTCAGGGCATAAAGGGTGCCCAGGCCACTGGCGGGAACCCATTCCAGGTCCGTTTCGCCGCTGCCGGGCACCTGGGTGCGCGGGTAGAACACGTGCCGGCCGGTGGAGGCGCTGCGCTGCAACATGAAGCGACCCTGGGCGAGGAAGGCGAGGTACTGCGCCTCGGGCCCTGGCATGTTGCGGTCGGGGAAATCCACCATCGAGGTTTCTCCTTTGTTCTTGTTCTGCCTTTGTTGCAAAGTGCGTTACCGCCCATGCCAAGCCAGCTTCACGGAAGCCGTTGCAGGCGTCGCAGGGTCAGAATACATTCACTATACTGAATGTCAATCAGAATACAGAATATGACCACTGAAAAGACCGTCGAAGAAGTCAGCAGCAAACGTACCGGCGGCGCCAAGGATGTCGGCGCCGTGGTGAACGCCATCCAGATCCTGCGCCACCTGGCCAATGCCGAAGGCCCCGAGGGCGCAACCGCCATCGCCCGCGCCACCGGCATCAGCCCGAGCACCACCTTCAATATCCTGCGCACCCTGAGCAACGAGCAGCTGACCTCGTTCGACAACGAGACCAAGACCTATCGCCTGGGCCTTGGCCTGTCGGAGCTGGCGGTTAGCTTCATCGGCCGCAGCTACGCCGACCTGATCCAGCCGGAGCTGGAGCGCCTGAGCACCAGCCACAACATCCTGATCACCCTGTGGCAGGTCACCGACGACGCGCACATCCGCGTGATCGCCGTGTCCGCCCCGACCGTGGCGCACGTCAATGTCGCCATCGGCTCGCGCCTGCCGGAGCTGGTGGGCGCCGCCGGGCGCTGCGTCGCCGGCCTGCGCAACCTGCCCGAGGACGAACTGCGCCGCCGCCTGACGCGGGTGCGCTGGGAGAATCCGCCGAGCTTCGAGGAATACCGCAGCGATGCCGCCGCCACCCTGGAACGCGGCTGGGCCATCGACCAGGATCACCTCTACCGCGGCGTCAGCATGGTCGCCAGCGCGATCATCGACCACGACTGCCAGCCGCGCTTCATCATTTCCGGCATTGGCATCAGCGCCCAGCACGACCGCGAGAAACTGGAACAGATCGGCACCAGCCTGCACCGAACCGCCGGCTTCATCAGTCGCTCGCTGTTTCCGCAGGGCACCGCCAACCCGGCGAAGTAGCCTTTCGCCATTCACCATAAGAAATGCCATTCATATCAATGAATGAACCAAGCGACCCGGGCGCAACCGGCGCGACGCCGTACAGCGGAACCCCGCGCGCCGCTGCCCATGTCGCTGCGTTCCCGATGCGACTGATGGCAGCGATATTCGCCGCCAGGGGACCACAGCCGCGACTATCGCCGGTATCATGGCAAGTCTTGATGGAGTCCTGGCGGTGACCATCCCGCGGAGAACGCCGTTCCCGCCGCGAACCCGAATCCCTGTGCGATCCGGGCAGCCCGCCGCCAGAGCCCGCCAAACCCTCTGCCCGGATGTTCGCCGGCCTTGCATGGCTCGCGGCAGCCGCAGGTAATCCCATTGAATTGAGGCAACCATGGAACAGAAAGACATCGATTGGGGCACGCTCGGATTCGATTACATCAAGACCGACTTCCGCTACATCTCCCACTGGCGCGATGGTCTGTGGGACGACGGCAAGCTGACCGAAGACAACACCCTGCACATCAGCGAGGGCTCCTCCGCCCTGCACTACGGCCAGCAGTGCTTCGAAGGCCTGAAGGCCTACCGCTGCAAGGACGGCTCGATCAACCTGTTCCGCCCGGACCAGAATGCCGCACGCATGGCCCGCAGCTGCGCCCGCGTACTGATGCCGCAGGTGTCCGAACAGCAGTTCATCGACGCCTGCAAGCAGGTCGTGCGCGCCAACGAGCGCTTCATTCCTCCGTACGGCTCCGGCGGCGCGCTGTACCTGCGTCCGTTCGTGATCGGCGTGGGCGACAACATCGGCGTGCGCCCGGCTCCGGAATTCATCTTCTCGGTGTTCTGCATCCCGGTCGGTGCGTACTTCAAGGGCGGCATGAAGCCCCATGACTTCGTGATCTCCACCTACGACCGCGCCGCCCCCAACGGCACCGGCGCCGCCAAGGTCGGTGGCAACTACGCCGCCAGCCTGATGCCCGGCGCCCAGGCCAAGAAGGACGGCTTCGCCGACTGCATCTACCTCGACCCGGCCACCCACAGCCGCATCGAGGAAGTGGGCTCGGCCAACTTCTTCGCCATCACCCACGACAACGAGTTCGTCACTCCGCGCTCCAGCTCGGTGCTGCCGGGCATCACCCGCCTGTCGCTGATGCAGCTGGCCGAACAGCGCCTGGGCCTGAAAGTGGTCGAAGGCGACGTGCACATCGACGACCTGGCGCGCTTCAAGGAAGCCGGCGCCTGCGGTACCGCAGCGGTGATCACCCCGATCGGCGGCATCCAGTACAAGGACAACCTGCACGTGTTCTTCAGCCGCGAAGACGTCGGCCCGGTGACCCGCCGCCTCTACGAAGAGCTGACCGGCATCCAGAAGGGCGACGTGGAAGGCCCCGAAGGCTGGGTCGTCAAGGTCGACTGAGACTGACGCTCCGCCCCAGACAAAACGCCCCCCCTCCCGGAGGGGTAGCGGGCGGGGTTTTTTTGGGGGGG
>NZ_JBGLYK010000079.1:0-23075 GCF_047304025.1 Pseudomonas sp. Pseusp97
GCGCGCTGGTCGCTGTCGATGATCGCGTGGCGCTGGTTGGAGGCGATCACCAGCAGCGAAGCCTGCTGCGGCTGGTCGTCGAGCAACGCTTTCACTTCGCCGTCGCAGCCCATCAGCAACTGGTGCGCATAGTGGGCATGGGCGCGCGCATGGCCGGTGGTGCCGGCGACCAGGCAGAAGTCCGCGCCCAGCCAGAGTTCGCCCCGCCAGGCCTGTTCAGTCTTCTGCATGGCGTGCCAGCCACTCTTCCCGAGTCAACTCCCAGGTTTCCCGAGGCAGCACGCCGCTGACGAAGTGTCCTTCGTCACGGCCCACCAGGCGCATACCCTCGCGTTCGGAAATACGCCGCGAGCCTTCATTGGGAACGGCCTTGGGCACCTGCATCGATGGCCGGCCCAGCGTCTGGAACCAGAAGCGGCTGACCGCTTCGCAGGCCTCGCTCATGTAGCCGCGCCCCTGCCAGGCGGGCGCCAGCCAGAAGCCGCGATTATTACCCGGCTGATCGAACAGCGAGATGTTGCCGATGGCGACATCCGGCGCACTGGCGAGGCGGATCATCCAGTGCCATTCCTCGCCACGGGCCATGGCCGGCAGCACGACGTCGCGCACATAGCTCAGCGCGCCGTCCTCCGGATAGGGCCAGGGCACGCGACGGTCCAGGTAGCGCACCACTTCCCACTGCGGAAACAGGCGCTGGATGACCTCGGCGTCGGCCAACTGGATCGGTGTGAGCAGCAGGCGCGCGGTGCGCAGGGTGGGAGGAGCGGGGCAGTCCATGGCGGTTTCCTCGTTGCTTTGCCGACAGTCTGCCGTTTCCCGGCGGGCGCTGGCCAGCGTTGGGCCCGAGCGCCGGCTCGTAATGGCCGCCCCTGGCCTGCCGGCGACCTGCGAGGTGGGCTGCAACAAGGACCAGGTACGGAGCTAAAGCTCCTGCGCGCCGATGTGCTCCCACGGAGCGCCCCCGGAGAATTGTTCCTCGATCCAGGCCTTGAACGCTTCGCTGGTGGCCGAGCTGTAGCGCGCCGAAGGGCGCACGAAATAGATGCCGGCGGAGGTATCCAGTTGCCAATCGGGTAGCACTCGCACCAGGCGGCCGGCGTAGAGGTCGTGCTGCATCAGCCATTCGCCGCCGGCGAGGATGCCTACACCCAGACGCGCCGCCGAGAGCAGGGCCTCGTTGTCGTTGCTGTGCAGGTTGCCGCTGACGCGAACCGCCTGCTGCCGGTTGCCGTTGGCCAGCTTCCAGTCCGGCCAGGAGTGCAGGCCGGTGAAGCCCAGGCAATTATGGCCGGCCAGTTCCGCCGGAGTTCGGGGTATGCCGTGGCGTTGCAGATAGTCGGGCGCTGCGCAGAGGATGCGCCGTAGATCGCAGAGACGGCGCGCCACCAGGCGGCTGTCGGCCAGTTCGCCGATGCGGATGGCGGCGTCGAAGCCTTCGGCGACGATATCGACGAAGCGCTCCGAATACTCCACTTCCAGTGCCACTTGCGGGTGCTCGAGGACGAAGCGCGAGAGAAGCGGGCTCAGCCATAAGCGGCCCATGGCCGCCGGCACGGCGACCTTCAGGCGGCCCTGCACCTGGGCCGCGCTGCGGGCTGCTTCGTCCTCGGCCTCGGCGATCAGGCTGGCGGCCTGGCGCAGGCGCTCCGCCAGGCGTTGGCCTTCGTCGGTAAAACGCAGTTGCCGGGTGGTTCGCTCCACCAGCCGCACGCCCAGGCGCTCCTCCAGCGCGCCGAGGCGCTTCGACAGCACTGAAGGGTGGCGCTGCAAGGCGCGGCCGGCGGCGGCAAAGGAGCCATGCTCGGCCAGCGCCAGGAGGGTGGCGAGTTCGTCGGCCTGGCGACTATCGAACAGATCCATAGGGCTCCCAATTCGGCGAAACCACATCGGCGGCGGTTGCTCGCGGTGTCGGTCATGGCATGAGTACGAGGGCCCCTTCGGAGCGGCCTTCGTGCAGGTCGGCGTGGGCCCGGGCGACTTCCGCCAGTGGGTATCTGCGCCACACGCGAGGCTGGATGATACCGTCCGCGACGGCCTTCAGGACGTCCTGGGCGCGCTGCTGGTATTCCTCGGCCGTGGCGGTGTGCGCCGCGAGGGAAGGACGGGTAAGGAACAGCGAGCCCTTGGCGTTCAGCGTGGCGATTTCTACCGCGGGCGGCGCGCCGGACGCCATGCCGAAGCTCACCAGCAGGCCGCGCGGGCGCAGGCAATCCAGCGAGGCCTCGAAGGACGCGCGGCCGATGGGGTCGTACACCACGTCGACCTTGTGCCCGCCGGTGATGTCGCGCACCTGATCGGCCAGCGTCTGCGCATCGAACACCAGCACCTGGTTGCACCCGGCGGCGCGGGCGCGCTCCACGCTCTGCTCCCTGGACACCACGCCGATGACGAAGGCACCCAGGTGCCTGGCCCAGGGCACCATCAATTGCCCCAGCGCACCGGCGGCGCCGTAGATCAGTACACGCGAACCGGGGCTGACGGCAAAGGTGCTCGTGAGCAGGTACTGCGCGGTGATGCCCTTGAACAGCATGGCCGCGGCGTCTTCGAAGCTGACCGAGTCCGGCAGCTTCACCAGCCGCTCCGCCGGGTAAAGGCGGGCGCTGGCATAGGCGCCGAGCGGCCCGGTGGCGTAGGCGACGCGGTCGCCGACCTGCACGCAGGTGACGCCTTCGCCGATGGCGGCCACGGTACCGGCGCCCTCCAGGCCGAGCGAGGAGGGCAGCGGGATCTTCATAGCCCCCGAGCGCTGGCTCAGGTCCAGGGGGTTCACACCGATGGCGGCCTGTTCCAGCCACACTTCGCCGGGGCCGGGTTGTTGCACCCTTGCTTGTTCGAACTGGAGCACTTCCGGGCCGCCGACGGCGTTGAGCGATATGCGCAGGACCATGGTTTTCCCCTGACTGGTGATGGTGCCCGCCAGTCTAGGGATGTGGCTGCCGTGCACCAGACAGGCTGGGTGCAGGACATTGCTGCACGCAGTGCAGCAATGAGGAGCGGAGGTTCAGGCATTGGCGCTGGCTGAAAGCCAGGTGATAGCCGTTGCAATCGCGCCGAGGCTTCAGCACAGGATCACCCGCAGCAGCGCCACCATGGCCGCGCCGAACAGCGGGGAAATCCAGATGCCGAAGGTCTGCAGGACGAACTGCCGGGCGTAGGCCAGCAGGTCCATGGCCGGGGAGGGCACGCCCAGGCTGTGCCGGCAGTACGCCAGGATGGCCACGATGAAACAGGTGCCGGCGAGCACGCCGGCCGCTCGCCACGCCATGCCGCGCTCACTGGCATAGGACAGCAGCGCGCCGCAGCAGATGCCGCTCAGGGCCACGAGGATCTCGAAGGTGAATTCAGGCTCAGCGAACCACCGGTTGCCGTTCAGCCCGATGCTGTTGCCGATCTGCCAGCCAGCGAGGCTGCCCAGGAGCAGCGCCATGGCAAGCCACGGGAGGTAACGCAAAACGCTGCTGTTCTGCATCGCAAGGACCTCCGCAATCGTCGATGATGGCGAAACAACAGTATAGCGCCCGGCCGGAGATTCGCAGCCCGGGCGATAAAGGGCAACGCGGTCACTTGCGCAGGATATAGACCCGCACGCCGTCCACACCCGGGATCAGGTTGTAATGGCGTATCTGCGAAAAGCCCAGGCGCAGGAACTCCCGCTCCAGGGCGCGGGCGCTGGCGAAGTCGGGGCCGATGGGGTGCGGATCGGACCCGCAAGGGCAGGGCTGGATATCCTTCAGCGAATCCGGGTGGCCGACGCGGGCGAACAGGATCACGCTGTCGCGCGTCACCGGGATCCACTCGTTGAGCAGGCGGATGTTCGGCACGTTGCAGGCGGTGTGGGGGATTTCCGGGATGAGCAGGCAATCCACCGAGCCCCGGCGCAGTTCCGCATGGTCCAGGGGGGGCGGCAGCTCCCTGATCCTGCGTTTCATGGCTTCGGGCAGCTTCCGGTGCGCCTGCTGCAGCGAGTCGCTGAACGGGCAGGTCGCCACGATGATGCGGTTGCGGTGTTCCAGCAGTACCGGCCACGCGACGCCGGGCGACTGCGATACCTCCAGCATCAGGATCGGCTCTTCGGCCAGGCGCAGGGCCAGGCGCAGCAGGCGCCTTTCCCGCCATTGGCGAATCCGCTGGCGAATGCTGCTGCCGAACGAACTGCCGGCAGGGGCATCGTTCTCGCGATGGTGGGCGGTAGCGAACAGGCGTTGGGGTTCGTTCATGGGCGCGGACTCTTCAGTTACCGCCATTGTCGAGTTGCGCGATCAAGGTCTCGTCAAGGGCTTGTGAAAAAGTCGTAGAGCGGGATTTTTCGCAGGGATGCCGGGTACTGGGCGTGACCGGTTCCTGATCAGGAGAAATTCACGAAACCCGCAGCTCGATTTGACGATTTCTTTTCCTTTCACCCTGTAGTGTCCGCCTCCGACGCCGCTTCCGGCACAGACCCCGCGCCGCACCCGCGCGGGAAGGACTACCACAAGGGACACCCCATGCAACTTTTCCGCTCGGCCCCGACGCGATTCCTGGCGCTGGTCGCCCTGCTCTGGCTGATCGTCTTCTTCCTTACCCGATCGGTGCTGCTGGTCAGCCACCTGTCCGAGGTGGGCGCGGGCCACCTGGCGGTCTTCGCCATCGGCCTGCTCTACGATCTGAGCTTCCTGGTCTATGCCCTGTTGCCGATGGGCGTGGTCCTGCTGCTGATGCCCGCGCGGGTCTGGCGCAGCACGACCTGGCGCTGGTTGCTGACGGCCACGCTGTTCGTCAGCGTCTACGTGATGCTCTTCACGGCGGTGGCGGAATGGCTGTTCTGGGACGAGTTCGGGGTGCGCTTCAACTTCATCGCGGTCGACTACCTGGTGTACTCGGACGAGGTGCTGAACAACATCCTCGAGTCCTATCCCATCGGCCTGCTGCTGAGCATCCTGGCGGTGGTTTCCCTGGGCGTGACGCTGGCCCTGTTCAAGACGGTGGGCCGTCTGCGCGATGCGCAGGTGCCCGCCCTGTCGCGCCGCCTGCTGGGCTGCGTCGGCCTGGGGGCGCTGGCGCTGCTGGCCGGCTTGCTGGTCGACCAGGACTCCCCGCGCGGCCAGGGTGGCAACACCTACGCCCGCGAACTGGCGAGCAACGGGCCGTACCAGTTCTTCGCCGCGTTCCGTAACAACGAACTGGACTACCCGCAGTTCTACGCCACGCTGCCCGCGCAACAGGTCACGCAGCAGATCCGCGCCGAGCTGGCCGAACCCAACGCCCGGTTCACCGGCACCGGGCCGATGGACATCCGCCGCCGCATCACCAGCGAGGGCGCTCCCAAGCGCTACAACATCGTCCTGGTGACCATCGAGAGCCTGAGCGCCAAGTACCTGGGCAGCAACGGCGACGGCCGCAACCTCACCCCGAACCTCGATGAGCTGCGTCGCAACAGCCTCTACTTCAATAACTTCTACGCCACCGGCACCCGTACCGACCGTGGCCTGGAGGCCATCACGCTGTCGATTCCGCCGACGCCGGGACGCTCCATCGTCAAGCGCGTCGGCCGCGAGAGCGGCTTCGCCAGCCTCGGCCAGCAGTTGAAGAACGTCGGCTATGACGCCGTGTTCCTGTATGGCGGGCGCGGCTATTTCGACAACATGAACGCCTTCTTCGGCGGCAACGGCTACCGCATCGTCGACCAGTCCAGCGTCAAGGAAGAGGACATCCACTTCAAGAACGCCTGGGGCATGAGCGACGAAGACCTCTATGCCCAGGCCCTGCGGCTGGCCGACGAGGACCATGCCGGGCGCCAGCCGTTCCTGCTGCAACTGATGACCACCTCGAACCACCGCCCGTACACCTACCCGGACGGCCGCATCGACATCCCCTCCGGCAAGGGCCGCGAAGGTGCGGTGAAGTACACCGACTACGCCATCGGCAAGTTCCTTGAGGCGGCCAGGAGCAAGCCGTGGTTCGACAACACCCTGTTCGTGTTCGTCGCCGACCACACCGCGGGCAGCGCCGGCATGGAAGACCTGCCGGTGGCGAACTATCAGATCCCGCTGTTCGTCTATGCGCCCAAGCTGCTGCCGGTCGGCGAGCGCGGCGAGCTGGCGAGCCAGCTGGACCTGGCGCCGAGCCTGCTGTCGATCCTCAACCTGAGCTACACCTCGACCTTCTACGGGCGCAACCTGATGGCGCCGAACACCCTGCCGCCGCGCGTGGTGATCGGCAACTACCAGCACCTGGGCCTGTTCGACGGCAAGGACCTGGCGATCCTCAGCCCGCGCGGCGAGCTGCGCCGGCACAACCAGGCGCTGGGCGCGAGCCAGGAAGTGCCGGCCAAGGCGGATGATCCGCTGGTGAGCCGAGCGATCAGCTACTACCAGTCGGCCAGCTACGGTTTCACCCATCACCTGCTGGACTGGCAGCCGACGGCGGGGCAATGAGCCCTGCGCTGGCAGGTATCGCGCAACGCGATACCTGCCAGCGCGAAATACGCCGCTTGCCGATGCCGCGCCTGGGTATAAATCGCCCATGCGCTACCGACGTCTGGACCTCAACCTGCTGGTCGCCCTGGATGTGCTGCTCGAAGAGGGCAGCGTCAGCCGGGCGGCGCAGCGCCTCAACCTCGGTCAGTCGGCCACCAGTGCCGCACTGGGCCGCCTGCGCGAGCATTTCCAGGACCCATTGCTGGTGCCATTGGGCCGTGGCCTGGAGCTGACCGCGCTGGCGCGCCAGCTGGCGCCCAAGGTGCGCGAGGCGCTGAACTACGTCGGTGAAGTGGTGGAGACTACCGCCGCTTTCGACCCCGCCCGCTGTGACCGGCGTTTCACCCTGGTGGCGTCGGACTACGTCGCCGCAACCCTGCTGCCCGCCGTCAGCCGGGAGCTGGCACGCCTCGCGCCCGGTGCCTCGCTGGTGCTGCGAGACCTGCCGCTGCCGCGCGACGGCGATGTCGTGGCCGAGGCGCTGGAGTACCGGCGCAGCGACCTGGTGATGGTGCCGCAGCGGCGGATCAACCCGCGCTACCCTCACCAGGCGCTGCTCAGCGATGAGCTGTGCTGCATCGTCTGCGCCGCTCACCCTGCGCACGAAACATCGCTGAGCCTGGGTGCTTACTGCACGGCCGAGCACGTGGTGCGCGAATTCACCGATGGCCAGAACCTCTCCCTGGATACCCAGCACCTGCGGGAAATCGGCATCCAGCGCAGGGTCGCGGTGGCGGTGCAGAGCTTTGCCCTGATGGCCGAATTCGTCGTCGGTACGCCGCGCATCGCTACGCTGTTCCGCCGCCAGGCCGAGTCACTGGCGCGGCGCTATCCGCTGCGCGTTCTGCCGGCGCCCATCGAGTTTCCGGCGGCGGCGCAGGTGCTGCAATGGCACCCGCAGCAGGCTTTCGATCCGGCGCTGGCCTGGCTCCGCCAACTGCTGACGGAGCAGGCCGCGCAGCTGGATCACGGCTGAGGATCACCCGTCTCGCCGTGCAGGCCGAGATCGGCGATGGCCAGCAGCGCGCAGCGCTCGTCGTTGTCCGAGGTGTCGCCGCTGACGCCGATGGCCCCCAGCAGTCGGCCTTCACTATCGCGCAGGAGAATGCCGCCGGCCACCGGGATGACCACGCCGCCGGTGAGGCTGTTGATCGCATCGAAGAACGCCGGCATGGCCTGGGCACGGCGCGCCAGTTCGCGCCCGCCGAAGCCCATGCCCAGGCAGCCGCGCGCCTTGCCGGTGGCAATCTGCGGGCGGAGAAAGCTGGCCCGCTCGTCACGCAGCACGGCCAGCGGGTGACCAGCCGCATCCAGTACGGCGGCGGCCAGCGGACGCACGCCCTGGGCGCGGGCGTGATGCAGGGTAGCGGCGGCCAGGCGCGCAGCCAGTTCGAAATCGAGAAGGGTCATGCTCACTGGCTCCATTTGCCCAGTTGGGCGACGCGGTCGCGGGTGTAGAGGTCGGTCCACTTCAGCGAGTTGAAGTCCGACACCTGCTTGGGGTTGTAGGCGGTGCGTTGCAGGCGCACCGGTTCGCCGGCCTTGTACACGGCCTGCAGGCGGTTGCGGTCCTGGAGGATGCGGATGTCTTCCAGCGGCGAGCCGTCGAGAACCAGCAGGTCGGCCTGCTTGCCCGCTTCCAGGGTGCCGAGGGTTTCTCCACGGGGCATCAGCCGCGCGCCGACGTTGGTGGCCGCGTAGAGCGCTTCGGCCGGGGTGAAGTCCAGCCGGCGCACCAGCAGTTCCAGCTCGCGGGCGTGCCATTCGCCGTAGGGCGTCACGGCGAAACCGCTGTCGCTGCCGCAGGCGAAAGGGATGCCGGCGGCCTTGGCGCGCTTGAGCACGGGCGTGCCCAGTTCCAGCGTGCGCGCGCAATAACCGGCGTAACCGGTGGTGATGGCCGGGTCGTGGGGCTGGCAGAAGTCCACGGTGTTCTGCGGGAAGGTCATGGTCGGCGCGAGCACGCTGCCGGCTTCGAGCAGTGCCTCGATGCAGGCGTCGTCCATGTAGAAGGCGTGGAAGACCAGGTCGACGCCGGCCTTGGCCGCGTACATTACCGCTTCGCGGCCGTAGGCATGGGTGGCGACGCGGCAACCGAGGCGATGGGCTTCCTCGACCATCTCGCGGGTTTCGTCGGCGGTGAAGGCGGCGATGATCTCGCCATTGGGCCGGCGGTGCGTGCCGTCCATGGCGATCTTGATCAGGTCGACGCCGTCCTTGGCCTGCTTGCGGATTTCGGCAATGGCCTCGGTGCGGCTGGTGACCAGCGCGGCGGTGAAGTACTCCGGTGCGCCAACGCGGCTGGGGAACCAGTCGTTGAGGCTCTGCCGGTTGGTGATCACGCGGCTGCTGGCGGCAATCCGCGGGCCTTCGAAGAGCCCGGCGTTGACCGTGTTGCGCACGGCGATGCTGAGCTGGCCGCTATCGCCGGGACAGACCATGGAGGTGACGCCGGCGGCCAGTACGTGCTGGGCGAAGAACATCCCGCGCAGGGCGCGGAATTCGTCGCTGGTCCAGATATCGATGTCTTCCTCGCTCTGGGCGTTGCCGAAGGCCAGGTGGGTGTGGACGTCCACCAGGCCGGGCATGACGAAGTCGCCACGGACTTCACGATCATCCGCTGCCGGACGCGGCGCCTCGGCGGTCGGTCCGACGTGGCGGATGACACCGCCTTCGATGATCAGCGTCTGTTGCTGGCGCGCTTGCAGGCCGGTGCCGTCGAACAGTGTGGAGCAGTGCAGGTGCAGGGCGCCCATGTTGGGACTCTCCTCGTCTTGTTGTTGGCGGGCAGGCTAGGACGAGCGCGCCGGCCGGCACCATCAGATGCTGTCGATGGGCACCCATCGATGCCGTCGATACCTGGCGCAGGCAGCGTGGCGCGTGGGATGCAGGAGGGGGCGAGGTGCTGCCGCTCGGGTATCGGGAGTGGCGATGCCTGGCATGGCGATCGGCGATTTTTCCTCGGCCGCTGGCGAGGGCGAGGATGCGCCCGCCCAACAACCACCAAGGCCCAATAACCACCAAGGCCCAATAACCACCAAGGAAAATCCCCATGAACGACATTCGCGATCTGTTGCTGAACCTGGAAGCCGAACGCCGGCGCGCGCTGGTCGAGGAGGACCATGCGCGGCTGGACGATCTGTTCGCCGACGATCTGCTCTACGTGCACACCACCGGCCTGGTACAGGACAAGGCGCAGTACCTCGACTATGCCCGCCACGCGGTGCGCTACCTGGCAGTGGAGCGCGGCGAGTTGACGGTGCGCCTGTTCGGTGAAGGCCTGGCGCTGATGAGTGGCCCGCAGTGCAACCTGCTGCAGAAGCGCGGCGGCGGCGAGCCCGTGCGCGCCGAGGGCTTTGCCACGCAGCTCTGGGTGAAGGAGGAGGAGGACTGGCGCATCGCGTCGTTCCACGGTACCCGCTCACCTGCCTGACCTGAACCTGTAGGAGCAAGCTTGCTCGCGAACAGGGCCTCGCACCGGGGTGGTTCGCGAGCAAGCTCGCTCCTACGAAGAGCATCCGTTGCCGACTTCCTAGCGAACCTGTAGGGAGCGCCCCATGGGCGCGATCGCGGGCATGGCCTAGGTGGCCCCGCCTGTCCTACAGAGTGGGAGCCAGGAAAAACGGCGCCCTGAGGCGCCGTGGAGGGCGGGGCCGACACCCCGCTGGAGCAGCGCCGGGAGTTCCGGCGCAAGGGATGTCAGGCGGTGCGGCCGCCGAGGGTTTCGGCGACCCAGTCGGCGATGTACTGGCCGGCGTTGATGCTGTTGTCGAAGCTCGAATGCTGCACGCCGCCCTCGCGCTCGGTGAAAATCTTCAGCTCGCGTTTGGGGCTGTTCACCAACTGTTCGTAGGTGCGGTGCGCCCACTTGAGCGGAATCTGCGAGTCCTTCTCGCCGTGGGTGACCAGGAAGGGCACGCGGATGCGCTCAAGCACGCCATCCAGGTGCACGTTCTCGGCAATCGCCATGAACTCGTCCATGTCCTTAGCGCCCCAGACCCATTGCACGTGCGCCCAGTAGTGCGGCACCGGGAAGTTGCCTTCCTTCTCCAGGCGGCGCTTCTGCACGTCGCGCCAGTCGTGGTTGGCGCCCCACACCACACCGCAGGCGAAGCGCGGCTCAAAGGCCACCGCGCGCGGGCAGTAGTAGCCGCCCAGGGAGACGCCCTCCAGGCCGATGCGCTTGGGATCGACTTCGGGATGAGTCTCCAGCCAGTCCACGACGCGGCTGGCCCAGTGCTCGCTGTCGTAGCGCGCGGTCAGGCCGTGCAGGCGCAGCGCCTCGCCGGTGCCGGGCTGATCGATGATCAGCGAGGACACGCCGCGCCGGGCCAGCCAGGCCGGCAGGCCGACGCGGTATTTCATCTCCTTGGTCGAATCCAGGCCGTTGACCTGCACCAGCAGCGGCGCCGGGCCGTCGACACCCTCGGCGCGCACCAGCAGGCCGGAGAGGTGCTTGCCCTCATAGGGGATTTCCACGCGCTCGCAGTTTTCCTTCGACAGGTCGATGCCGCGTGCGAAGGTTTCCAGGAAGCGCTGGTACAGCGCCTCGCGGCCCAAAGCGCCGTGGGCCTGCAGGCGTTCGCAGGTGAGGTAGTAGGTGGCGGCGCGGTTGTATTTCTCGCCGGCGGAGAGGCGGCGGCCGGCGGCTTCGTCTTCCTCGGCAAGGGCGCAGAGCTTGTCGGCCATCTTCGCCCAGGTCTCGCGGAAGGCCTGGGTGCCGGCGGCGTCTGGCTGCTTGGCGGCCTCCTGTAGCGGCGCGCACATTTCCTCGATCTCGCCCAGGCGGGCGCCCATCTCGATGGCCAGGTCCACCGAGAGATTCCAGACGTAATTGGTGGGGAAGTAACGGAACATTCTTCTTGTCCTTCTGCGGTCGTAGAGTCCGGCGCCCGGAAACAGCGGCAGGCACGCAGGGCGCGGTTCGCAGGCAAGGTACGCAGACCCGCGGGGGCGGGGCCAATCGCGAGTGGGGATGCGAGGTATCGTGAAACGCGATGCCCCGGCACCGATGCGGCTGCCGGGGCGATGGCAGGCTCAGGCCGTGGCGCGCAGCGCGTCGGTCTGCTGGTCGAGGCGCTGGATGAAGTCGCGGATGCGCTCGCGCAGCCAGCGGTGCATGGGGTCGCCCTCCATGCTGCGGTGCCAGAGCATGAATTCGCGCATCACCGGAATCTTCACCGGCGGCGGCAAAATGCGCAGCGGCAGGTAGTGCGCGTACAGCTCGGCCAGGCGGCGGTGCATGGTGGCCACGCGCTGGGTGCCCACCAGCAGTTGCGGCAGGGTGTTGAAGTCGTTGGTGATCACTTCCAGGCGGCGGTTGAAACCGTACTGGCTCATGAACCAGTCCTCGATGCTCAGGTGCCGGTTGCGTCCGAAGCCCACCGAGATATGGCCCATCTGCATGTACTGCTCCAGCGTCATGGAGTCGCCGACCGCAGGGTTGTCGCGCCAGACCACGCAAACGTGGTCCTCCTCGAACAGCAGCTGCGCCGGATGGCCGTCGATGATGTAGCGCTCGGGCACGATCATCATGTCGACCTCGCCGCGCATCAGCAGCTCGGCGCTGTTGTCGCCGGGGCTGACCATCTCGAAGGTGATGTGCGGCGCCTCCTGGTGGATCTTCTGGATGACCTGGGCGAACAGCACGCTGATCAGGTAGTCCGAGGTCACCAGGCGGAAGTGGCGCTTGCTGGTGGACGGGTCGAACACCGGCTTGGCGGTGATCGAGGAGCGGATGGTCAGCAGCACTTCGCGTACCGGATTGGCCAGATCCAGGGCATAGGGCGTGGGC
Organism: Pseudomonas sp. Pseusp97; assembly: GCF_047304025.1. Taxonomy (NCBI): domain Bacteria; kingdom Pseudomonadati; phylum Pseudomonadota; class Gammaproteobacteria; order Pseudomonadales; family Pseudomonadaceae; genus Pseudomonas; species Pseudomonas sp. Pseusp97. The sequence goes on from NZ_JBGLYK010000079.1 coordinate 12,250, forward strand.
TGCATCCTGCGCCCGACCTGCACCAGCAGTTCGTCCTCGAAGAAGGTGCGCAGGCGCCCCAGCACGCCGCTGGTGGCCGACTGGGTCATGTGCAGGCGTTCGGCGGCGCGGGTGATGTTCTGCTCTTCGAGCAGTACATCCAGCGCCACCAGCAGGTTCAGGTCCAGGTGGTGAAAACGCATGGCGATGGCTCACGGTTCTTGTAGTTATTTTCGCGATACCTTCCCGCCGCATTCCCGCCACGTCAATACCACTTCGCCATCCCTGGGCGGCTAACGCCCCGCGCCATGGGCCGTCACGCAGGTATCGCGATTGCCGATGCCTCGCATCCCCACTTGCGATTGGTCAGCGTGCCGGCCGCACCCTCAACCTGCGCTCCAGTCGAGCGGCCGACGAGCCGCGGCGACCCACCACCGGCGACCCCCTGCCCGGCGCCGAACATAATTTCAATGGAGTGGTAGCCATGAACATTCTTGGACTCGACGCGCTGGTATTCGGCGTCGACGATATCCAGGCCTGTGCCGATTGCCTGCGTGACTACGGCCTCACGGCCGCCCAACTGGATGCCGACGGTGGCCGTTTCGAGGCGCTGGACGGCACCGCGATCATTATCCGCCGGGGCGACGATCCGAGCCTGCCGCCGGCGCTCGGGCCGACCCCCTCGCTGCGCGAGACCGTCTACGGCGTGGCATCCACCGCCGACCTGGAAGCCATCGCCGACGAACTGGGGCGTGACCGCGAAGTCCGTCGCGACGAGAACGGCGCGCTGCACAGCGTCGATGACCTGGGCTTCGCCATCGCCTTCCAGGTGTCCTGGCGCCGCGTCTTCGAGGCGCCGGCCGACCTGACCAACGCTCCGGGCAGCGCGCCGCAGCGCCCGCTCAACCAGCTGGGCATCAGCCCGGACATGCCGGCGCAGCCGCGCACCCTGTCCCACGTCGTCTACTTCGTGCCCGACGCCGCCAAGGGCGAGGCTTTCTATCGCGACCGCCTGGGCTTTGTCACCACCGACAGCTTCGTCGGCGTCGGTCCCTTCATGCGCACCGCCGGCATGGACGACCACCACTGCCTGTTCATGATCCAGACCCCGCCACACATGCAGGGCTGCGAGCACTTCACCTTCCACATGGGCAGCGGCACCGAGGTGCTGCTGGCCGGCACGCGCTTCCAGCAGAAGGGCTGGACCAGTTTCTGGGGCCCCGGTCGTCACCTGCTGGGCTCCAACTGGTTCTGGTACTTCAACAGCCCGCTGGGCTGCCACATCGAGTACGACGCCGACATGGACAAGCACGACGACGCCTGGGCCGCGCGCCAGGCGCCGATGTCGGCGGACAACTCGCAGCTGTTCCTCTTTACCTCGCGGGAGAAATGGGCGCCCAGCGGCCCGCCGCCCAAGCAGGGCTGAGCCGTGGATTGCGTGGCGCTGTGCCGGCTCGACGAGCTGGGCGAGGGGCAGTCACGCGGCTTCGACCCGCAGGGCAGGGGAGCGGACAGCCTGTTCGCCCTCCGTCACCAGGGTCAGGTGCGCGTGTACCGCAACCTCTGCCCGCACCTGTCGGTGCCGCTGGAGTACCGCAAGGACCGTTTCCTCAGCGCCGATGGCCAGTGGGTCATCTGTTACGCCCACGGCGCGCGCTTTCGCCCGGAGGACGGCACCTGCGTGCACGGCCCCTGTCGCGGCGAGGTTCTGCCGGCCCTGCAGCACCGGGAGGCGGGCGGCTGGCTGCTATTGCCGACGGCGCAACTGGACGCCTGAGGTATCGCGCTGCGCGATAGGTCGCATCCGCGGACTCGATTAGTCAAAGCCCGGCACCGCCGGGAAGCTGTGCCCCGGGCACACAGAACGGCCGCCGCGCAGAGCGTGGCGGACAACAAGAACAAGACGTGAGAGATGCCATGAATACTGTGAGCAATGTGCTGATCGTAGGCGGCGGGATTGGCGGGCTGTGCGCCGCCATCGCCCTGCGTCGCAAGGGAGTCGCGGTCGACCTGGTCGAGCTGAAGACCGAGTGGACGGTCTATGGCGTCGGCATCATCCAGCAGAGCAACGTGGTGCGCGAGATGCACCGCCTGGGCCTGCTCGACGCCTACCTGGACGCCGCCTACGCCTTCGAGGACGTGGCCATCTACACCACGCAGGGCCAGCAGCTGGCGCGCATTCCCGGCCAGCGCCTGGCCGGCCCGCAATACCCGGCGAATGTCGGCATCTCCCGCCGCGCGCTGCACAAGGTACTGAGCGAAACCGCCATCGAACTGGGCACCCAGGTGCGCCTGGGGACCTCGGTGGAAAGCCTCGGGCAGGACGCCAGCGGCGTCGATGTGCTGTTCAGCGATGGCAGCCAGGGCCGCTACTCGCTGGTGGTCGGCGCCGACGGCCTGTTCTCCAGAATTCGCGGCCTGCTCTTCGGTGACAAGTACCAGCCGCATTTCACCGGCCAGTCGGTGTGGCGTCACAACTTCCCGCGCGCCGCCGGCATCGATCACCTCGCCAATTACCAGGGGCCGTCGGGCAACGCCGGCCTGGTGCCGCTGGCCGATGACCTGATGTACCTCTTCACCACCTCCCACGAACCGGGCAATCCCTGGATGGACCCGGCCAGCCTCGCCGATGGCCTGCGCCAGCGTCTGGCCGGTTTCGGCGGGCTGATCGGCGAGCTGCGCGAACAGATCGGCGACAGCAGCGAGGTCGTCTACAAGCCGCTGGAAGCCGTGTTCGTCGACGAGCCCTGGTACCGCGGCCGCGTGCTGCTGATCGGCGACGCCGCCCACGCCACCACGCCGCACCTGGGCCAGGGCGCCGGCATGGCCATCGAGGATGCGGTGGTGCTGGCCGAGGAGCTCACCGCCGGCGGTGATCTGGACGACCAGTTGCAGCGCTTCATGGGCCGCCGCTTCGAGCGCTGCAAGTTCATCAGCGAGATGTCCCTGCTGGCCGGCGAGAAGGAGATCCAGCGCGATGCGTCCTTCGACCGCATCGGCCTGGTCAAGCAGATGCTGGAGGTCACCGCGCGCCCCATCTGATCCCACGCCCGGCGCGCCCTGCCTTGATGGCGCGCCCGGGCCAACAACCGCCAACACCGACGCACAAGAACAAGAAAGAGGAAACCCCGATGTTGACTCGCACACGTGCAACCGCGCGGCCGCTGCCGCCGCTCAAGCCCATCACCCTGGCGCTCCTCGCGCTGGCCGCAAGCCACGCCCAGGCCTTCGAATTCGACACTGGCAACCCCGACCTGCGGGCGCGCTGGGACAACACCCTGAAGTACAGCGCCGCCTGGCGCACCCAGGATCCGAGCAGCAAGCTCACCGAAGGGCAGACCGCGCTGAACCTGGATGACGGCGACCGCAATTTCGACAAGGGCCTGATCTCCAACCGCCTGGACCTGCTCTCCGAGCTGGACATCACCTACGGCAACGTCGGCGCGCGGGTCAGCGGCGCCGCCTGGTACGACGACGTCTACAACCGTGGTACCGACAACAACGACCCCAGCCGCGCCAACAGCTACTCGGTGGACTACGACGAATTCACCGACGACACCCGCACGCTGCACGGGCGCAAGGGCGAGCTGCTCGATGCCTTCGTCTTCGGCAAGACCGAGATCGGCGAAATGCCGGTGTCCGGCCGCCTGGGCCGCTACGCCATGCAGTGGGGCGAGAGCCTGTTCTACGGCATGAACGGCATCGCCGGCGGCATGGCGCCGATCGACGTGGTCAAGGGCCTGTCGGTGCCCAACACCCAGTTCAAGGAACTGATCCGCCCGGTGCAGCAGGTCTCCGGTCAACTGCAACTGACCCCGGACGTGTCCCTGGGCGCCTACTACCAGTTCGAGTGGGAGGCCAACCGCCTGCCGGCTGCCGGCAGCTACTTCTCCAACGATGACTTCTTCGGCGACGGCGGCGAGCGCATGTTCGTCGGCGCGCCGGTGATGCCCGGCGGCCAGCCGCTGGCCTTCTACCGCGGCAACGACAAGGAGGCCAAGGATTCGGGGCAGGGCGGCGTGCAACTGCGCTGGCGCACCGAGACGGTGGACTGGGGCCTCTACGCCATCCGCTTCCACGACAAGAGCCCGCAGCTCAACGTGCGGCCGGACTTCGCCAACCTCAACCCGGTCACCGGCAAGGCCGGCGAGTACTACTGGGTCTACCCCGAAGGCATCGAGGCACTGGGGGCGAGCTTCTCCACCACCCTGGGCAACTTCAACGTGGCGGGCGAGCTGTCCACCCGCTGGAACCAGCCGCTGGCCTCCACCAGCCAGCACGCACTGGCGCCGGGCGAGGCGATCGACAACGACGACGACCCGGTCTACGCCACCGGCCGCACCCTGCACGCCAACTTCTCCTGGCTGGCGAGCCTGGAGCCGAACTTCGTCGCAGCCGAGTCGAGCTTCCTCGGCGAGATCGCCTGGAATCGGGTGATGAGCGTGAGCCAGAACGCCGACGCGGTCGACCCCAACGCCGACCGCGACGCCACCAGCCTGCGCCTGGTGTTCGAACCCATGTACCGGCAGATCTACCCCGGCCTCGACCTCTCGGTGCCCATCGGCGCGAGCTACACCAACGGCGCTTCCGAGGCGCTGGGCACCGGCTTCGGCACCGACCACGGCGGCGACCTGAACATCGGCCTGAAGGGCAACTACCTCAACACCTGGAACCTGGGCCTGACCTACACGCATTACTACGGCCCGGAGAACACCTTCCTCGACGCCGACAACCACTACACCTTCGAACAGTCGCTGAAAGACCGCGACTTCATCGCCTTCACCGTCAGCCGCACGTTCTGACCGAGGACTGCCCGATGAAACACAACAAGAAAGTCGTTTCCCTGCTCACCGCCTTGAGTGCCTCCCTGCTGTTCGCCCACGGCGCCTTCGGTGCGGTATCCGCCGAGGAAGCGGGCAAGCTCAAGACCACCCTGACTCCGCTGGGCGGCGAGCGCGCCGGCAACGCCGACGGCAGCATCCCGGCCTGGACGGGCGGCTACACCCAGGTCGATGCGGCCTACAAGGACGGCGGCAAGCGCGGCGATCCCTTCGCCAGCGAAAAATCGATCCTCACCATCACCGCGCAGAACATGGCGCAGTACGCCGACAAGCTGACCCCCGGCATCCAGGCGATGCTCAGGAAGTACCCGGACAGCTACCGCCTGGAGGTCTACCCGACCCATCGCAGCGCTGCCGCGCCGCAGTCGGTGTACGACGCCACCTTCGCCAACGCGACCAGCGGCAAGCTGGTGGACGGCCCTGCCGGACCGATGCCCGAAGGCGCCGCCGGTGGCATCCCGTTCCCGATTCCCGGCAATGGCGTGGAGGCTATCTGGAACCACCTGCTGCGCTGGCGCGGAGCTTCCTGGCATTCCAGCTTCAACCAGTACCTGACCACCGCCGACGGCAAGCACGTGCTGACCAACGATTCGCGCGGCGACTTCCAGATGCCCTGGTACCTACCCGGCGGCAGCGGCGAGAAGGGCGTGTTCTGGTCCATCCGCATGATCAACGACGGCCCGCCGCTGCGTGCCGGCGAGGCGATCACCGGTCTTGAGAACCTCAACGCCGACAAGGCCGCGGTGTGGACCTACCTGCCCGGCCAGCGCCGCGTGCGTCGTCTGCCCAACGCCTGCTGCGACACCCCGACGCCGGCCACCGCCGGGGTCATGAGCTTCGACGAGCTGTACGTGTTCAACGGCCGCGTCGACCGCTTCGACTGGAAACTGGTGGGCAAGAAGGAGATGTACATCCCTTACAACGCCAACCGCGTGTTCACCGCCGCCAGCGCCGAGTCGCTGCTCGATGCGCACCACCTGAAGTCCGACGCCATCCGCTGGGAACTGCACCGCGTCTGGGTGGTGGAAGCGACCCTGAAGGATGGCCAGCGCCACGTGATGCCCAAGAGCACCTACTACCTCGACGAGGACACCTGGGCCGCCGTGCTGGGCGAGCGCTACGACGCCCGCAACCAGCTGGCCAAGGTGGTCTGGACCTCGCCAGTGGTGCTGCCCGACCTGCCCGGTGTGGTGACCCTCACCAACGGCTTCTACGACCTGCTCTCCGGTGCCTGGTTCGCCGGCGACCTGTTCGCCGGCAAGAACGAGCAGTACCGCATCGTGCCGCCCTACAAGGACTCGGTGTTCACTGCCGACGCCATGGCGGGCGAGGGCGTGCGCTGATCGTTCGCGAGCGGGCCCGCACCCACGAGGCTGGCACCTTGCGCTCTTCGTAGGAGCGAGCTTGCTCGCGAACCTGGCTGTACCGACGACAAGAAAAAGAAAGGTTGCGTGCGATGAAGAAGAGTCTCTCCGCCTGGCTGCTGGCAGCCTGTTGCGCGGTGCCTGCGGCTTTTGCCGATGGCAGCGTGGATGTCCTGGCGCAGCCCGCCGTGCATGGCCCGCAGGCCCTGCGCGCAGTGCTGCAGGATGTGGCCCGCGCCGGCGAGCGCCTGGTGGCGGTGGGTGAGCGCGGCGTGGTGCTGCTCTCCGACGACAACGGCAGTAGCTGGCGCCAGGCCACGGCGGTGCCGGTGAGCGTCAGCCTGACCGCCGTGCAGTTCGTCGATGCGCAGCGTGGCTGGATGGTGGGGCACGCCGGCGTGGTGCTGCACAGCGAGGACGGCGGCGAGCACTGGGACCTGCAACTGGACGGCAAGCGCGGCGCCGCTCTGGAGCAGCAGGCTGCCGAAGCTTCCGGCGATGCCGCGCGGGTGGCCGCCTCGCAACGGCTGGTGGCCGACGGCGCCGACAAACCGCTGCTGGCGCTGAGTTTCGCCGATGCCCGCCACGGACTGGTGGTGGGCGCCTACGGCCTGGCGCTGAGCACCGCCGATGGTGGCCGCAGTTGGCAGTCCGAGATGGGCCGCCTGCCGAACCAGCGCGGTCTTCACCTTTACGCCATGGCCCGCGCGGGCAGCGACTTGTACATCGCCGGCGAGCAGGGCCTGCTGCTGCGTTCCCGCGATGACGGCGCCCACTTCGACTCACTGCAGAGTCCCTACGACGGCAGCTATTTTGCCGCTGCCGTGCTGCCCGGTGGACGCCTGCTGGTGGGCGGCCTGCGCGGCACACTGTTCGCCTCCGACGACGCCGGCGAAAGCTTCCAGCCGCTGGCCAATCCGATTCCCGCATCGCTCAACGGCATCCGCGTGGCCGGCGGCCAACTGCTGCTCGCCAACCAGGCCGGGATGCTGCTGCGCAGCGAACTCGGGCACTTCGCCGCGCAGCCCATCCCGGTCACCGACGGCCTGCCACTGACCGCGGCCATCACCACGGCCGACGGCAACCAGGGCGCCGTCGGCATGGCCGGCGCGCGCCGCCTGGCGCTTTCTTCCCAACCCCTTCGCGCGGACTGAGCCATGCACGCCACGACTTCCCCTGCGCCGTCCAGCGGCCGCCTCGACGACTTCGACAGTGCTTCCGGCTCGCTGCTCGAGCGCGCGCTGTTCAACCACCGCGCGCTGGTCCTGCTGCTATGTCTGGCGGCGACCCTGCTGCTGGGCTGGCAGGCCACCCGCCTGACGCTCAACGCCAGCTTCGAGAAGATGATCCCGCGCGAACACCCCTTCATTCACAACTACCTGGAACACCGCCAGGAGCTGGCCGGGCTGGGCAATGCCGTGCGCATCGCCGTGGCCAACCCGCGCGGCGGCATTTACGACAAGGACTATCTGCACAGCCTGCAACAGCTCAACGATGCGGTGTACCTGCTGCCGGGCGTCGACCGCGCGGCGATGAAATCGCTGTGGACGCCCTCGACCCGCTGGACCGGTGTGACCGAGGACGGCCTGGAGGGTGGCCCGGTGATTCCCGACGGCTACGATGGCAGCGCCGCGAAACTCGATGAGCTCAAGCGCAACGTCGAGCGCTCCAACGAGATCGGCCAGCTGGTGGCCTTCGACCAGCGTTCGAGCATCGTCTATGTGCCGCTGCTGGAGAGGACCCCGGACGGCCAGGCGCTGGACTACACGGCCTTCGCCCATGAGCTGGAGAGCCTGCGCGCGCGCTTCCAGGAGCAGGGCGTGGACATCCACATCACCGGCTTCGCCAAGGTGGTGGGCGACCTGATCGACGGGCTGAAACAGATCCTGCTGTTCTTCGCCGCCGCCATCGCCATCACCGCCGCGGTGCTCTACTGGTACACCCGCTGCGTGCGTAGCACCGCGCTGGTGGTGATCTGCTCGCTGGTGGCGGTGATCTGGCAGCTCGGCCTGCTACCGCTGCTGGGCTACGAACTCGACCCGTACTCGGTGCTGGTGCCGTTCCTGGTGTTCGCCATCGGCATGAGCCACGGCGCGCAGAAGATGAACGGCATCATGCAGGACATCGGCCGCGGCATGCATCGCCTGGTGGCGGCGCGCTTCACCTTCCGCCGGCTGTTCCTCGCCGGGCTCACCGCGCTGCTGTGCGACGCGGTGGGCTTCGCCGTGCTGATGATCATCCGTATCCAGGTGATCCAGGATCTGGCGGTGATCGCCAGCCTGGGCGTGGCCGTGCTGATCTTCACCAACCTGATCCTGCTGCCGGTGCTGCTCTCCTACCTGGGCGTCAGCGCTCGGGCGGCACGCCGCAGCCTGCGCGCCGAAGAGGCCGGGGCGAGCGGGGCGGACAAGCACGCGCTGTGGCGCTTCCTCGACCTGTTCACCCGTCGTCGCTGGGCTGCCGGCTGCATCGCCGTGGCCGCGCTGATGGCCGCTGGCGGCTACGCCGTGAGCCTGCAGCTGAAGGTCGGCGACCTCGACGCCGGCGCTCCCGAACTGCGCCCGGATTCGCGCTACAACCGCGACAACGCCTTCGTCACCGCCCACTACGGCGCCAGCAGCGACGTCTTCGCGGTGATGGTGCAGACCCCGGCTGGCGCCTGCTCGGCCTACGACACCCTCAAACGCGTGGATGACCTGGACTGGCAACTGCGCGGCCTGCCGGGTGTGGACTCGACCAACTCGCTGGCGCTGCTGAATCGTCGGGTGCTGGTCGGCCTCTCCGAAGGCAGCCCGAAGTGGTACGAGCTGGTGAACAACCAGGCGACCCTGAACATGGTCACCGCCAACGCGCCGCGCGGCCTGTACAACGACGACTGCAGCCTGCTGACGCTCTACGCCTACCTCACCGACCACAAGGCCGACACCCTCGCGCGGGTCGTGGACGGCGTGCAGGCCTTTGCCCGCGACAACGACAGCGAACAGGCGAAGTTCCTGCTGGCCGCCGGCAGCGCGGGTATCGAGGCGGCCACCAACCAGGTGGTGAAGCAGGCCAACCGCGACATGCTCTGGTGGGTCTATGGCGCGGTGATCCTGCTCTGCCTGGTGACCTTCCGCTCGTGGCGCGCGGTGCTCTGCGCCGTGCTGCCGCTGGTGCTCACCTCGATCCTCTGCGAGGCGCTGATGGTGGCGCTGGGCATTGGCGTGAAAGTCGCGACCCTTCCGGTGATCGCCCTGGGCGTGGGTATCGGCGTTGACTACGCGCTCTACGTCATGAGCATCGTGCTGGCGCAGTTGCGCCAGGGCGCCAGCCTGTCCGAGGCCTATTACCGCGCGCTGCTGTTCACCGGCAAGGTGGTGATGCTCACCGGCGTGACCCTGGCCATCGGTGTGGGCACCTGGATCTTCTCGCCCATCAAGTTCCAGGCCGACATGGGCGTGCTGCTGGCCTTCATGTTCGTCTGGAACATGGTCGGCGCGCTGATCCTGCTGCCGGCGCTGGCGTACTTCCTCCTGCCGCAGCGCCAGGCCCTCCTGGAGGCACAAGCCGCCACGCCGGCGCATCACCTGGAGGAAGTCCACCCCAACAGCGATGGCTGCGAAACCAACAGCAACCAGAGGACCGCCCGATGCCTTGCCTGATCATTCCATGGCGCTGTCCCCGCGCGCCTGCGATGCGGGAATTTGCCCGCCGCACCGAGCTGTTTTTCGTAGGAGCGAGCCTGCTCGCGAACCAACGCCGCCGCGAAGCAAGTTCGCGAGCAAGCCCGCTCCTACAGGTGCGGCCATACGCATCCGCGATTTCCATGAAGAGCCGGCGTGGAGGTGCGCAATGACCACTGAACGCCAAGCCTCCAGCGCACAAGCCCTGTTGCTGCTGTTCGGCAGCTGCCTGCCGGTGCTCGGCGCGGTGCTCATAGCGCCGGTGCTGCCGCGCATGCAGGCGCACTTCGCCGAGACTCCCGGCGCCGCCGTGCTGGTACCGGTGGCACTGACCCTGCCGGCGCTGGTGATCGCCTTTCTCGCGCCGCTGGCCGGCGTGCTGGCCGACCGTGTGGGCCGGCGCTCCCTGCTGCTGGCCAGCATGTTGCTGTACAGCCTCTGCGGCGTGCTGCCGCTGTGGCTGGATTCGCTCGGCCTGATTGTCGCCAGCCGCGCGGGCATCGGCCTGGCCGAAGCGGGGATCATGACCTGCTGCACCACGCTGATGGGCGACTACTTCGACGGCCAGCGCCGCGAGCGCCTGTTCGCCCTGCAGATGGTCGCCACCTCGCTCTCCGCCGCGCTGTTCATGGGGCTGGGCGGTGCGCTGGGGGAGAGCGGTTGGCGCACTCCGTTCGCCCTCTACGCCGTGGGCTTGCTGTGCCTGCCGTTGATGGCGGCGCTGCTCTGGGAGCCGCAGGCGCGTCGCGTCGAGCATGAGCCGGCCAGCGCATCGCGCTTCCCCTGGGCGGCGCTCACGCCGCTGTACCTGCTCACCGGGCTGGCCGGCGTCAGCCTGTTCATCGTGCCGGTGCAGGCGGGCTACCTGCTGCAACTGCTGCACGTCGACGGCCCGCAACAGATCGGCCTGACCATGGGCGCCAACCAGCTCGGCGTGCTGGCCGGCGCGCTGACCTTCCGCCTGCTCGCCGGGTTGCCGG